>CALMEH010000355.1 GCA_937863115.1 uncultured Acidobacteriota bacterium | reverse complement strand
AAGCGTCGGTTTGGCTTTTTCCATTGCGTTGCGGAACGCTTTACGTCCGGCGGCGCGAAATGAATGTTCGTCCGAATCAACTGCGTGATATGAACCGTCAATCAGCGTAACTTTGAAATCAACTAACGGATAACCGGCGACCGCTCCGTTTGCTGCGGCTTCCAAAATTCCTTTTTCGATGGCAGGTCGGAAGTTTTGCGGAACACTTCCGCCGAAGATTTTGTCCACCCATTCAAATCCGCCGCCACGTTCAAGCGGTTCAAAGATACATTTGCAATCGCCGAATTGTCCTCTGCCGCCCGATTGTTTCTTATGACGACCTTGGACTTCAACTTGCGACGTGATTGTTTCTTTATACGGAACTTTTGGTGGATGAAGCGCGACTTCGACGTGATACCGATTGGCTAATTTGGCGACAACCGTTTCGATGTGTAATTGTCCCGAACCCGAAAGGATAAATTCTTTTGTTTGCGAATCGCGGTCGAAATGCAAACTTGGGTCTTCTTCCAAGATTTTGTGCAATGCGACGGAAATTTTGTCTTCATCGGCGCGTGATTTCGGTTCGATGGCAAAGGCAATCGCGGCTTCGGGATATTGAACTGCCGGATAGCAAATCGCGTTGGCTTTATCGCAAAGCGTGTCGCCGGTTTGCGTGTCCTTGAGCTTCACAACCGCAATAATATCGCCTGTTTGCGCTTCATTTACTTTGTCTAAAGTTTTGCCGCTGATAACGTGAAGTGCGCCGAGTCTTTCCGCCGAATCGCGGCTGGAATTAAAAACCGTTGCATCGGACGAAACTTTGCCCGAAACGACTTTCATCACGTTGATTCTGCCTGCGAACGGGTCGGCGATGGTGCGAAAAACATACGCGCTGAAAGGTTCGTCGTTTGAATATTTACGCATCATTCGGTCGCCTGCGCCTTCGGGATTTGCAAAGCCGTATTCGGCTTCGTGAGTTGCCGGATTCGGCGCAAATTCAACCAAATGATCAAGCAAAATCGAAAGCCCGACAAGATTGTTTGCCGAAACTGCATAAACGGGGCAAAGTTTGCTTTTTGCAATCGCTTTTGCCAAATTCGGATAAATATCTTCTTCTTCCAAAGTGCCGTTTTCAAAATATTTTTCCATCAAATCGTCGTCCGATTCGGCAACTAATTCGATAATTCTTTCGCGTGTCGAATCAAAAACGTCGCGCCCGGTTTCGGGAATCGGAATTTCTTTCGCTTTTCCGTTTTCATCAAATTCGTAGGCTTTCTGATGAACGACATCAACGACACCTTTGAAGTTTGCTTCCGAACCAATCGGCAAAGTAAAAGGCACAATCGAACGCGCAAAAGATTCATTTGCCGTGTCGAGGGCGTGTCCGAAATCAGCGTTTTCTTTGTCCAATTTGTTGATGACCATAAAGCGCGGCAAAAGAAATTCATTCGCGTAAGACCACGTTTTTTCCGTCTGAACTTCGATGCCTTTCACGCCGTCAACGACAACCAAAGCGCAATCGGCAACGCGCAACGCCGGACGCGCGTGCGAAACAAACGCGGCGTATCCGGGCGTGTCTATCAGATTGATTTTCGTGTCCTTATATTCGAGATGCGCGAAGTTGTTATTGAGCGAAACCTTTCTTTCAATCGAATCTTCTTCGTAATCGGTTACGGTCGTTCCTTCGTCAACTTTCCCCCAACGAGTCGTCGCACCGGCAACGTGAAGCATTGAACTCACTAATTGAGTTTTACCCGCGTCGCCGTGTCCAATGACAGCCAGATTTCTGATGTTTTCAGTCGTAAATGCTTTCATAGCTCGGCAAAATTCTCCTTATTATTTTGATTTAGTCGGTTTTTCGTTGTCGGTTGTCCATTGTTGGTCTGTTTTTCTCAACGGACAACTAACAACGAACGAATGACAAGCGATGAATTAAATTTATATTACACGAAAAGGATTAGCAAGAATGGGTTTGAAAAATTGAAGAAATACAAGACTTTCCTATAAAAATATTCAAGTGCCGGATGTTCCAGATTTGACAATAACCAAGAAGAATTTAACCACAAAAAAACACAAAAAGGCACGAATCAGTTAGAAATCTGTGCGATTTCGTGTTCTTTTGTGCTATTTTGTGGTTCAAAAAAACAGAAATAAGAGTATTCAAATCGTTTCTCAGAGAACTTTATCTCAAGTTATTTTTTATAGGAAAGCTGTATGAAGAAATAACAGTAAAAAACAAAAAGAAATTTAATAATTTTTTAGAAAATTTAATATTTTTCACGGTTTGAAAGGAGTATAATCATAAAAGTAAATTTATCGAAATAGAGGTCAGAAAAATGAAATTATTCAAAGCGTTTCCGTTTGTTTTGCAATTCGTTTGTTTTGCGGTTTTTTCAGCCGCTTCAGTTTTTGCGGCGGTCAATGTTGATACGACATTTAACGGTTATCTAGGCAAACTCGGTGTAGGAAGAACAGGCTTTATACTTCAACCGGACGGCAAGATTTTAATCTCAGGTAACTTTAAAATGATCAACGGCATTCTCAATCCCGGACTTGTGCGGCTTAATGCTGACGGAACACTCGATACAACCTTTAATCCGCCGACAAATGTTGGAGCAATCGGTGTCCAATCAAACGGTAAAATCATTATTGTCATAAACGGCGAAATGAGACGGCTTAATCCTGACGGCTCGCTGGATACAACTTTCAATAGTCCTTCTGTGAATAATATATTCTCTATCTATGACCTGAAAATTTCGTCCGATAACAAAATCGTGTTTTCGTGGGTGAAAGGAAATGGTTCTTATTATATTACGAGGCTAAACGCCGACGGAGATTTAGATGCCGAGGCAAGTTTTGCTTCATTTGTGTATCGGTTAGCCATTGCACCTGACGGAAAAATTGTTTATGTTTTCGGGTCAGTAAAACGATTAAATCAGGATTTAACACCGGATAATAGCTTTACTCAGGTAAATGTCAGCAACACAGTATATGCCTTAACGGTTCAACCCGACAGTAAAATTCTAATACAAGGTATATTCGGTTCAGTAAACGGAACTATCTCGCCGAATCTTGTGAGAGCCAACGCGGACGGCACAATTGATGTTCCTTTTGTTATTAACGCTTCAACAGGAAATAACGCCACTTACGCCTTAAAACTTTTACCGAACGGCAAGATTTTGAGCGGTAAAACCTTGAGAAATGCCGATGGAACATTGGAAAGTTCGTTTACTGCTTCTACAAGTCTGATTATTTGGAATTCCGATATGCAGGGGGACGGCAAAATTATTGTTGGCGGTGAATTGCCTACTGATAGCACTTCCGGTGAAAGTTTGGTTACTCGTTTTAATGCAGACGGCTCACGCGATACATCGTTTCAGGCTGGAGTCGGCAGTTTTGGCGAAGGATCTCGTGTAATTGTTCAACCTGACAATAAAATCCTCGTTACCGGCAATTTTAATTATTCCGGCGGAGCGATGCGCCGCCAGCCGCTCAGGTTAAACGCAGACGGTAGTGTTGACACGACTTTTAATCCGTCAACTAATTACAGTTTGGGCGATATTTTCCCGAACGGAAAAATAATTGCTGTCAGCAACAATAGAGTTTATCGTCTGAATTCCGACGGTTCGCAAGACATAATATTCCCCGATATTATTACGGGTATCAATAAGATTAAGGCTTTGCCCGACGGAAGAACTTTAATTGCAAGAGGCAATAATTTGTATAGATATAATGTGGACGGCACTCTCGATACGACATTCAATGTTCCGGCAAACGCGGCTATTTCGGAGGTTTCGCTTCAAGTCGACGGAAAAATTCTCATCGGAGGGTCTTTTACACAAGTCATTTTTCCTGAGCGTTCCAAAATTGCGCGGCTGAATGCAGACGGCACTCTCGATAAGAGTTTTAACAGTCCGGTGGGCGGCATAAATGGCTCGGTTCTTAAAATAGTTGTTTCAGTCGATGGGAAAATTGTTATCGGTGGAACATTTACGGGCATCAATTTCAATACGCGGAACGGTTTGGCACGGCTCAATACTGACGGAAGTTTAGATTTAGGATTTATTCCGCCGGCGAGTTTTTCACTTGATGATCTAAAGGTTCAGCCGGATGGGAAAGTTCTAACCGTTATTCCGAATGTCGGATGCCGTCGCCTCAATACGGATGGAACGCTCGATACGAGTTTTGCCTGCACTATTGTCAGCGGCAATTTTGACACTGCGCGTATCAGAGGCGTTGACCTGCAATCTGACGGGAAAATTATCATCACCGGAAATTTCTTACGAGTCAATGGCGTTTTAGCTCCGGGAATTGCGCGTTTATCAAGCGTTTCTACAACAATGTTCGATTACGACGGCGACGGCAAAGCCGATGTTTCCGTGTTTCGTCCTTCGGAAAATCGTTGGTATGTTTTTAGAAGTTCCGATGGCGTGATCGCTCAAACCGCTTTTGCGATTTCCGGAGATCAACCTGTTCCCGCCGATTTTGACGGCGACGGTAAAACCGACATAGCTATCTTTCGTTCAAACGGCGATTGGTGGTCGCTCGCAAGTAGTAACAATGCACAAGTTACTGCAAGTTTAGGAAATGCCAACGACACCAAATTGCCGAGTGATTTCAATGGCGACGGACGCGCCGATTACATTATTTTCCGTCCGTCGAATAATACTTGGTATCGCCTTTCCAGCTCAAATGGAATGAGTTCAAACGTAACTTTCGGGCTTGCAGGAGATAAACCCGTAAGAGGCGATTTTGACGGCGACGGTAAAAGTGATGTCGCAATTTACAGACCTTCAACGGGCGATTGGTGGTATCAATCATCAATCAATGGCGCACAACTCGCAACTCGTTGGGGAATTGCTTCTGACATTCCCACACCGGCTGATTTCGACGGCGACGGCAAAACGGATTTTGCGGTTTATCGTCCTTCGATCGGCGTTTGGTATATTTACAATTCATCAAACGGACAAGCGTCGATCATGGCATTCGGACTCGCCGAAGATAAACCGATTGCGGCAGATTATGACGGTGATGGAAAATCTGACATTGCAGTTTTTCGACCGTCAACGGGAATCTGGTATTTGATGCGTTCGACGGCGGGATTTACAGCATTGCAGTTTGGAATTTCAACGGATATTCCGACTCCGAATGCTTTTGTGCCTTAAAATGTTAATTAGCAATCGAAACAATAAAAAGCGCGTTGGTTTTGAAATCAAATCGCTTTTTATTGTTTTTTATGGGCAAATAAATTTTCCTGCAAACGTCTTAAGGAAATGCGGGCATCATATTGGCGGCTTGCAAGTAACTCAACTCGGAGTAGAATAAATAAAGAAAATTTTCAGGAGCTTAAAATAATAGATGCGTAACAGAAATAATTTTTACGGCAAAGCGTTGGCTTTGTTTGTTTTTTGCGGGTTCTTATCGGGAAGTTTTCCGGTAAAAGCACAGAATGTTGTTACATCTGACGATCTTTCCGGCGGATTTATTTCACGCAATTCAGTAAAGGTGGTCCAGAAAAAAGTTGTCGCCAAGGCATCTTCAAACGTCAAGCGCGTCAAAGCAAAAGTTGTGGATACCACGAAACGTATCCGCAAACAAACCGTAACTGTTGCAAAAAATGAGCCGAAACGAACGAAAATTATTGAAGTAAATCCGACAGCAATTGCAAAAGTCAACACCTCAACCAGCAAATCAAGAGAAGAAGGTTCAAAGATTTTTGCCGGAGTCGGCGAATATTTTTTGAATCGAGGTGAGATTGACAAAGCGGTCGAGGCTTTTCGTGAAGCCGCACTGATGGATGAAAAAAACATCGCTGCTAAACAAGGTTTCAGCGAGGCTTTAACGCAAAAGGGAAATTCTCTGCTTGAAGCGGACGACCAAGTAAAAGCACGTTCATATTTTCTCGAAGCAATTAAATATAACGAACTAAATGCCGGCGCGTATGTCGGTTTGGGTGAAGTTTTTGATTTGACGAATGATAGCGAAAAAGCTCTGGAAAATTACAAAAAAGCTCTTGCTTTGGATCCAAGTTTGACCGAAATTTATGGTTCGTTAGGTATTTTATACTATCAAAAAGGCGAAATTGCCGAAGCCGATTCTTATATTACGAAGGCTTTGCAAACAAGTGGCGATAATGCCGAAACGCAGTTTTTCGTAGGATTGGTGCGCTTTAAACAAAACCGTATGGCGGACGCAATTACGGCGTTTCAAACTGCGGTAAAAATTGACCCGAATTATGCCGAAGCCTTTTATTATCTCGGCGAAGCATATGACCAATCGGGAAAAAATGCCGAAGCGATTGCGGCTTATAAAGAAGCCGTCCGCATCAATCCGAAATACGTCGAAGCGTGGTTTGATTTGGGCGTGGCATATAATAACGGCGACAAATATGAAGATGCAATTACGGCTTATAAGGAAGCAATAAAATTGCGTAACAGTTTTGGCGAAGCCTATTCAAATCTGGGCGACGTTTATCGTCAGTTGAATAAATTCGATGATGCTGTGAGTCAGTATCGTTTGGCAACATCGTTTATTAAAGACGATGCGGAACTTTACACGAATTTCGGACTTTCGGCGGCGCGGCTGGCACTTGATCCGCAACGGCGATCATTTTGGAATTCGGCGATTGATAATTTCAAAAAAGCACTTGAAATTAAACCCGATTTTATCAATTATTCAAATGTCGGATGGGCTTATCTGAATGCCGCGCAGAGCGATTTTACGTTTAATTTGAAAGCGGATGGCGAAAACAAACTCCGGCTTGCGAAGCCATATCTTTTGGAAGCAATTAAGTTAAACGATAAATTTGCGGCATCGTATTTCAATTTGGGTATGGTGCAGTCGGATTTGAACGAAACCAAAGATGCCATCGAAACTCTGAAACGCGCCAACCAATTGCGAAAAGATTGGATTCCGGCTTTGAACGAACTTGGCATTGCTTACCGCAACGACAACGATTTCGACAATGCCGCCAAACAATTTAAAAAAGTCGTGGAAATTGACGAGAATTTTGCAAGTGCTTGGTTCAATCTCGGCGAAGCCGAATTTCAGCGTAAAAACATTGGTGAGGCGAAAAAAGCCTATCAAAAACTTTTGAATCTCGGTCAAAACCAACTTGCATTGCGCCTTGAAATAATTTCAAAAGGCGCGGTGAAAAAGTAAGCTAAGAGGTTTTTAGCCACAGATGAACACAGATAAACACAGATGGATTAAACAATAAAAAAAACTGTGTTCATCTGTGTTCATCTGTGGCTGATAAAAAATAAATTTAATGAAATCGAATTTGAAAATTCAAGAAGGCGTGCCTTTGGCTGATTTGACAACCTTGAAAATCGGCGGCAAAGCGCGTCTTTTTGTCCGAGCCGAAAGCGAAGAGCAAGTTCTCGAAGCCTTTAATTTTTCCGACGAAAATGAAATTCCACTGTTTATTCTCGGCGGTGGCAGTAATGTTTTGATTTCCGACGCAGGTTTTGACGGGCTTGTTTTGCAAATCGGTTTGCAGGGAATTGCCGCCAAGGAAAATATTATCACCGCGCAAGCGGGCGAAGATTGGGACGAATTCGTCAATTTTTGCGTTGGACAAACACTAGCCGGAATTGAATGTTTGAGCGGAATTCCGGGTTTTGTCGGCGCAGTTCCGGTGCAAAATGTCGGAGCTTACGGGCAGGAAGTTTCGGAAACGATTACAAAAGTTCGCGTTTTCGACCGCAAATCGAAGCAAGTTTTAGAACTCGGAAATGCCGATTGCAAATTTGCCTATCGTTCGAGCATTTTTAACACAACCGACAAAAATCGTTTTATCGTTCTGGCAGTCGAATTTAATTTAATTGCAGATGGAAAACCGAAAATAGACTATAAGGATTTGAAGGAATTTTTCGCCGGAAAACGCCCGAATCTGCAACGCGCACGCGAAGCCGTTTTACAAATTCGCCGTGCAAAATCAATGGTTATTGATGAAAACGATGTCAATTCCAGAAGCGCAGGCTCATTTTTCAAAAATCCGATTGTCGAAGCCGAAAAACTCAAAGATCTGCCCGAAAACGCGCCGAATTTCAAGGTTGACGAAAATCTCGTCAAAATTCCCGCCGCGTGGCTTATTGAAAACGCAGGTTTCAAAAAAGGCTACAAAAAAAATCGCGCCGGAATTTCATCAAATCACAGCCTCGCGCTCATCAATCGCGGCGGGGCAAGTGCGGAAGAAATTATTGCTCTAAAAGATGAAATTCAATTAAAAGTAAAAACAAAATTCAAAATCGAACTCGTGCCGGAACCTGTTTTTGTCGGATTTTCCTAAAATGCGTAAGTCCGAACAAAGTAAGGTGCAATAACAACAATGTTACTTCGTTCAGACTTACGCATTAAGGAAGCCGCCAAGACCTCGTGTAAAAGTCTTGGCGGTTAGTTGGAACCACCCGACGAGATGGTTAAATGAGGTATTAGAGGATGTGAAGCGATGGATATTTTTTCATCTACAATACATAACGCACCAATAAATTAAAAAAAGTAACAAAAAAAATATTTATTCAATAAAAACCGAAAAATTCTTGCCAAAATATCAATTTCGTGATGAAATAATCTCGCTGCAAACGGTAATTACCGACTGTAAAAAATTATTTTCTTCCATTGAGAAAGTAAACTGTATTTTTTAACTAAATAGCTGCACTTAAAAGATGGGGAATAATAGCGAATCATAGAAGTTTTGCAGTATTGGATTCGTTTAAATACCGATTTTTTACTGCCGAGCCAAAGAAAGGAGAAAATAAGATATGAAAGAAGATGTAAATACAGAATTATTAACGGAAAACAAAACTGACAGACGGAAATTTTTAGGCAAAATCGGCAAAGCGGCGGTCGGAATAACTGCCGCCACCACGATTGTTCCATATCTCGAACCGAAAGCGAAAATTTTCGGGCAAAACCGCAGCACAATTCCCGGCTTTGATCCGCGCCGTTCGGGGAAATGTATGCAGATTAGAAAGAACGCTGCTGAAGCTAATTACCTCAACACGTCTAGTTTTCCAAGAGCCAACAATGGCGACGAAAGTTTATATCCGAACAAAATTGGCAGTTATTCAAAAGGTTTACCGCATCAGGCAAACGGCGAAGTAAATTTGCAGGCATATTATGCGTTGACGGACGCTTTAGCCGCCGGAAGTCCAGCGGGTTTTGAGCAAATTCCGATGGGCGGCGACAGAAAATTGACGAATCCGCAATCGGGGTTGGCATTTGATATGGAAGGCGCAGATTGTTTTTCTTTAGTTCAGCCGCCTGCGCCCACGTTTGCCAGCCGTGAAATTGCCGCCGAAATTGCCGAAAATTATTGGATGGCTTTGCTTCGTGATGTTCCATTCTCGCAA
>CALMEH010000354.1 GCA_937863115.1 uncultured Acidobacteriota bacterium | reverse complement strand
CCCTGTCGGTTCGTCGGCAAAGATGACTTTCGGCTCGCTTGCTAATGCACGCGCAATGCAAACTCTCTGTTTTTCGCCACCGGAAAGGTCTTTTGCCTGTTTTCGTGCTTTGTCTTCAAGCCCGACTGCCCGCAAATACTCCATAGCTTTTTCGCGTCTTTCGGAAGAAGAAAGTCCGCGAATCTTTAATGGCAAAATGACATTTTCAATAACCGAATCTCTCCCGTTTAGGAAAAATTGCTGAAAGATAAATCCGAAAGTTTCGTTGCGAAACTTGTTCAAACGCGATTGCGAAAAAGTCGTAATATCTTCGCCGTTAAAAGTAATTTTTCCGCGCGTGGGCGAATCCAAACACGCGAGAAGGTGCATCAAGGTTGATTTTCCGCTTCCCGATTTTCCGACAATCGCCAAACAATCACCTGCGGTAATCTCAACACTCACAGCATTTAAAGCACAATATTCATCCGCGCCGCTTTTATAAGTTTTGGTCAATTCGTTGGCTTTTAACATAAGATTTGTGAAATTTGCTCCGAAGCCTTACTACGCCGAGACATTTTTTTTGTTCAATAAAAAAAGCGACGCGAAATAAATCAAAAGAATTCGCACCGCTTTTTTTATTGTTAAATGAAGTTTTTTGTTTATGGTTTCAAGACCGCTGTTTGTTGATTTGAGTTGCCGACACTTTCAATCGGTTCGTCGGTATGAAACACGCAAAGCCAGACTTTATCTCGCTTGGCATAGATTGTATAAGACTTTCCGCTGTAACTTTCCTTTTTGTTGTTTGCGCCGACAACGGTAATCGTAAAAGTTGAAAGCACAATCGCCACGTCTTCCGACAGCCATTTAACTCGAATATCCGAAAGAACAACCTTATCAAACGAAGTGTTTTTGACAGCGGCAATCTCTTGCGCTTTATTATGTCTGGTGTCGCCGTTCACGCCTTCGTAGTCTTCTGCGAGATTTTTACCAAACTCTTCCGCATTTCCCGTGGAGAGATTTTTCCACGCATTACGCTCTTTCTCAATTAAAACGGCTTCCGCCGGATTTGCCGCCGTGCCTTTCTGAGCTGAAATTGCCGATGCCGAACAAATCAGAGTGACGATTAAAAAGATAATTTTAGTTTTCATAATTCAATTTCCTTTGATAAATTTTCGTAAATTTTCGATTTTTTTTTCCGCAAAACACGAATTAAATTAAAATAACACAAAATCTTCCATAAAGAATAAAATTTATTTTTCGGCAGTAAAAAAAAGTGTAGCAATCTCTTGACAAGTGTGCTAAAATGTATTTAAAACTTGGGAAAAGGAAGGAAAAACTTATGTTATGTTGGCACTGTGATAAAGAATTGGTTTTGGATTGGACGACCGAGAATTTTGAAAAGTATTATCATTGCGAGATTTGCGAGAAATGGTATGAGATGAGCAAGGAAAGAGCGAAGATTAACGGCGCAGTTCCTATTAGGTTCGTTGAACTTGATACCCGTCCGCAAATTCCGAATGTTTCAAGTTCGGTTTATGCTTGATTACCTTTTTTTTGAAGTTTTATATTTTTTTAAGCCGTCTGATTTCAGGCGGCTTGTTTATTTTTTAACCATTCAATCAAATTGCTCATCTTTTCGATTCGCGCAAAATCTTTGCCTTCGAGTTCTTCATCCGAAACGGCTTCGTGAAACCATTCCGTTTCGTAAGGCACAAACACGGCTCGTGCGCCGATTTCCAAGACAGGTAAAATGTCCGACCGAAGCGAATTTCCAACCATTATGAATTCTTCGACGTTGATTTGATGTCGTTTCAGAACATATTTGTAGGTCTTCGCGTTTTTATTCGGAACAATCTCAAACGCCTTAAAATATTCGCCGAGTCCGCTGCGGGCAAGTTTTGTTTCTTGGTCGAGTAGATCGCCCTTGGTAATTAAAATCAAATCGTAATCTTTTGACAAAGTTTCGATTGTTTCCCGAACGCCCTCCAAAACATCAATCGGGGAAGCCAACATCTCTTTGGCAAAGCCAATGATTTCTTTGATTTTATCGCCAGTGATTCTGCCTTCCGTCAGTTCGCAAGCGGTTTCAATCATCGAAAGCGTAAAGCCTTTGATGCCGTAACCAAAATGTTGGATGTTTTTAGTTTCGGTTTGGTCGAGATGCCGTTCGATGTAGATTTTATCGTGATATTCCGCCAAAAGATTGGAGTATTTCTCTTTCGTTGAAATAAAAATTCGCTCCGTATGCCAGAGCGTATCGTCTGCGTCAAATGCAATTGTCTTTATCATTCGTTATCAAAAACTTGAAACGGGTGTTTCGGTCGTTCAATCTTCGGAAATTCGACATCTAAATAAATTTCCGCCACTGAAATCTCACAATCAATCGAAGAAAGATAAATTTTATCTTCCAATGAATTAAATTCACGCTGAAGCCAAGCATCTGCGCTCTGTTTGGTGTAAAGAACAACATGCGGCTTTTCTTGGTCAATCAAAAGATATTCGGTAAAACTTTCGATTGATTTGTAATATGTAAAATTCAAATTTAGGTCAAAAGATTGTTTCGAAGGCGATAAAACCTCAATAATTAACAAGGGATTGACCAAAACGCGTAAACCGAAAAAATCTTCGAAAATCCGATCACCGCAAACTGCCGTTATGTCAGGATAACGATATGGCGGATAAATCGGGACTTTGACGCGCAGATTTGAACCATAAACTTTGCAACCTCGCCCACGAAGTTTGGTTTTTAATTCGGTTGCAATATTTATGACAATATCTTCGTGCGTATCGCTTGCACCAACCATTGACCAGACGTTTCCCTCAAAATATTCCAAACGCTCTTCAGAATTCTGTTCGAGTTCGGCGTATTCTTCCAAAGTGTAATTATGTCTGACAGCAAGGTTTTGCATAATCGGCTTTAACGAAAAACTGTGAAAAGTGTAATTTTCACAGTTTTTCTTTTCGTAAATTATTTATTATTCGTCTTTCGTTTGCGGGGCATTATTTCTTCGGCTTTTTTGGCGATTTCCCGTTTTTGTTCGTCGCGGATTTCTTGAATTACAGACAAGATTTTCGGACCGAGCTTTTCCTGCGTCAACTTTAAAGTGTCTATCATCAAAGGCTGCATTGTTTTCAAAGTTTTTTGTCCGGTTGGCGATTTGTAAAAAACAATTAAATCGTTTATTTCTTCCAAAGTGTAATATTTGTCATAAACGGTTGTCATAATTTCTTCCGTCATCGCGTTATAATCGAGCTTTTGCATTAACTTGTCTTGGAAAACTTTGGATTGATTTTTGTAATTATCAACCAATTGCTTTTCTAAATCCTTTCGCTCGGCTTGAGTTAAATCCGTTCGTTCATCGAGAATTGTTTTAATGATTTCCGCATTCGATTCCTCCATCTGAGTCATCAAAACCCGAAACAATTCTTCCGAATTATTGTCCTTATTTATCAGCGCAATTAAGTCTTTGATAGCTTGGCGTTTTTCCGCCGAAATTTCGTTCTGTGCCTTTATCGTCTGAAATGCAAAAAGCATTACAACAGCGATTAAAAGAGTGATTTTTTTCATATTTTGTTACCTCGAATTTTAGATTCAACTCATTTATACCACATTTCCAATTAACTTTTACAGAAAAAAAACTATCAATTATGGTAGAAGAAGAAAAATTATCTTCACAATAATTGATAGTTAAAAACACCGAACAAAATATCTGCTGTTTTATTTTACCGAAAGCAATTGGCGGAGAACATACGGCAAAATTCCGCCGGATTTGTAATATTCAACTTCAATCGGCGTATCAATCCGCAAAGTCAAAGCTACATCTTCACTCGAACCGTCGGCACGATTTATGGTCAAAGTTACGTCTTGACGCGGTTTGACTTCACCATTTTCCAAGCCCTTCAAATCGAAGGTTTCCGAACCGTCGAGATTCAAAGAATTTGCGTTTTGTCCGTCTTTGAATTGCAACGGCAAAACGCCCATTCCAACCAAGTTCGAGCGGTGAATACGTTCAAACGATTGCACAATAACTGCGGAAACTCCCATCAAACGAGTGCCTTTCGCTGCCCAATCGCGTGAACTTCCCGTGCCGTATTCAGTGCCGCCGAAAATTACCGTCGGCGTGTTTGCCGATTTATATTTCATCGCCGCATCGTAAATTGACATTTCTTCACCGTCGGGTTGATGTTTCGTAAAACCACCTTCGACGGGCGCAACCATCGTATTTTTGATGCGAACATTAGCAAATGTTCCGCGCAACATCACACGGTCGTTTCCGCGACGCGAACCGTAAGAATTGAAATCTTCGACGGGAACGCCCAACTCTTGTAAATAAATGCCGGCGGGCGAACTCGGCTTAATCGCTCCGGCGGGCGAAATATGATCGGTTGTAACCGAATCGCCGAAAATCGCTAATGCCCTTGCTCCATTGAAATCCGAAAACGCGCCGATTTCCATTCCGAAATCATCAAAATACGGCGGTTCT
>CALMEH010000353.1 GCA_937863115.1 uncultured Acidobacteriota bacterium | reverse complement strand
GGTCAATTGCCCACCTTCCGCCGCTTCCCATATATTCCAAAAGCCTCGAATTATGCGCTCCGTAACGAATTAAATTGTCTGGATCGCTTGTATCGAATCGCATACTGTTTTCACAAACCAACATTCGATTTTCGGCTTCATTAAATTCAATATCGGTTACAGGCGGAAATCCTGTCGAAAAATCCGGGTCGTATGGAAACGGATGCGGTCCGGGCAAAACTTCAAACTCCAAACGATTAGAATCTTCGATAAAATTACCGCTGCCGTCAAAAGAAATCGAATACATCGTGCTGTTTTTTGAAGGATCGTGATCCCACATCGAATAGTAAAGACGATTTTCTTTGCGATTATAAGCAATTGACAAGACCAATTCACTAAGCGGCGGTAAAGCTGCGCCCGATGTGTCGGCGTTTCGTGGGTCAAAACTCGTTAAAGTATTTCCGCTTTCCGCATCAATTCTGTAAATTTTTCCGTCGTCCATATTTGCCGCGAAAATATGATTGTGATTTTGGTCAAATTCGATTGCGGCAATGCCGAAGGCTTTATTCGGTTGATCTTGAGGTGCGGAATGCGGAAGTGTTGCAAGTAATTCTACATCACCGCTGACGGCTTCAATTTTGTAAATTCTCGGCACACGATTCCAACTGTAATATGGACTGACTGCGCCAAAAATCGTTCCGTTGATGCGGTCAAATGTAATGCCGAAAATCGAAGAATTGTTGAAATCGTTCGTTGACCAAGTTCGCACAGTTGGCGCAGAAATGCTCGAATCAACAGGCGTGTGATTCGCCGGATCGTCCCACAAAGTTCCAAGTTGCGTAATGTCGCGGACAAAAAGCGTGTTGCCGTTACTGTCGCTTGCTTGTGAATAAATGGTATAACCATTTTGCAAAATATCGCTCGTGCCGACCGGCGGAACTGTTCCGACCATTGACGGGTTAAAGAGCGCAAAATTAACATTTGAAGTGTTTCCATTGGCGATAAACTGCACACTCGTTCCGCTGTTTTCAGAGGTTCGCAGACTGTTTATGCCGGATGTAATTGAGTGTTTAGCAGGCAAAAATCCGGCAGGGAAATCGCTAAACTCAACTCTGTAAGGTCCTGTTCCGCCGACATTTAGCGAGTAATTTCCGTCTGTGTCGGTTGTAATGGTTCCTTGCAAATTTCCCGAAACGTCAAAAACCGTTATGGTTACATTGGCAACACCCAATTCGTTTGGGTTTAACTTTCCATTACCCGAAACGTCATTGAAAACTTTTCCCGAAACATTGCCAATTAAATGTTTCGTATCTTGATTTTTGACCGTTTTGCTTACTTTTTGAGCGTAAATTTTATCACTAAACAAAAATGATAAAAAAATCGAGCAAATAACTGCGAAAACGGCAAACCTATAAATCCCGCACTTAAAAAATGAAGAGGGGGAACTTTTAAACATAAAATATTACTCCTTAATCACCGAAATTGAATCAGCAAGCGTTCAGGAAGTTGATAGTTTTTTAGTTACGGGGAAGATTGTTTAGGGAATGAAAAACACGATATTTATATCGCTAAACCAAGTTTAACAAAATATAAATAAATTTGTCAACGATTTATTGTTCCGAAATACTACATAAAACTTAAAAAAGCCGAATTGAGCCGTTGTTTTGTCTTTCGGATTTGACGTTTTAAAGCAATCGTTCTATTATCTATTGTTTCGTGCCTGGGTGGCGAAATTGGTATACGCACTAGACTCAAAATCTAGCGGGAGCAATCCCATGTCGGTTCGACTCCGACCCTAGGCACCATCTAATCTTTTCTGCAAAAATTAAAACTACCTAAAAAACTTGTATTTTCTTATTCGTGAAACTATAATTTTACGAACAATTGTGTCTTTTTCCGCCTGTTTACTGCACTAATTAAGCAGAGGTTTTTTCGGAGCATTTTATGAAAATCTTGAAAGCGTTAATGTGTTTGGCTGTTTTGTTTTCGATGTTTATTTCGGTTCAAGCAGAATCGAAAAGCTATGTCGAAGGCGAGTTACTCGTGAAATTCAAAAGCGGCACGGCTTCTTTGTTTGCATCGCGGGCAAATGAAGAAATCGGTGCGAGGGTTTTGGAAAACTTTTCCGATCTCGGCTGGCAACGCGTAAAACTACCCGAAAATCTTTCGGTCGAACAAGCGGCGGCACGTTATTCGCTTTTGGAAGATGTTGAATTTGCCCAACCGAATTATTACTATCATCTGCTTGCTACGCCGAACGATCCGCAATTTCCAAACGCCGGAATGTGGGGCTTGGCGAAAATTTCTGCGCCGTCTGCGTGGGATTTGACGACGGGAAGTTCAACCGTTGTCATTGCCAACATTGATACCGGAATGAAATATACGCACGAAGACCTTGTCGCAAATATGTGGACGAATTCCGGCGAAATAAACGGCAATGGCGTTGACGATGACGGAAACGGTTTTGTTGATGATTTTTACGGCTATGATTTTTTCTATAATGATTCTGATCCGCTCGATCAACACGGACACGGAACGCATACGGGCGGCACTTTGGGCGCGGCGGGAAACAATAATCTCGGCGTGGTCGGCGTAAATTGGAATGTCAAAATAATGGCAATTAAAATTTACAGCCAAATCGCTACAGATTCGACTTCGGCGATGCTGGTTAATGCTTATAATTACGTCCGAATGATGAAAAATCGCGGCGTGAATATTCGCGTTACAAACAATTCTTACGGCGGTTGCGGCGAGGCTTGCGGCTATGATCAAGCGACGAAAGACGGCCTTGATGCGCTTGGCAACGCGGGCGTTTTGAATGTTTTTGCCGCCGGAAATGATGGGCAAAACATTGACAATGCGCCAAATCCGGGACCGGGTTTTCCGGCGAGTTATACTTCGCCGAGTATCGTTTCTGCGGCAAATTCGACCACTAACGATGCACGAAGCGGCAGT
>CALMEH010000352.1 GCA_937863115.1 uncultured Acidobacteriota bacterium | reverse complement strand
CGAACCGCCGCTGCCGATTGCTTCCATTCCATTAATTGTGTCTTTTTGGTCTTTTGCTTCGACTTTGACATCTTTCATATAAGTGTCCAAAGTTTTGGCTGATTCTTTGACTGCCGCTTCAAAATCGCCTTCAACGCCCGGAACGGAAAAGACTACGAAAACGCCGTCGTCTGGTGTCGTAACTAAAACCGCATCACCGTCTTTTTCGTGCTTGAAGCCTTTCGGAACGGTGATTTTTACGCCCGCAGCATCAAGATTAACGGTTTCGCCGTCAGTTTTTTGGGTCGTTGCCGCCGTGTTGTTTGCCGAATTGTTTGCCGCATTGGTAGAATTATTTGCCGAATTCGTGTTTGTTGTCGTATTCGTGTTATTCGCCGGTTTAGCGTTGTTTGCCGTGTTATTTGCCGTATTGGTTGCGCCACCGCCGCAAGCTGAAATAATTGCCGCGAAAGATGCTACCAACGTAATTGCGAAAAATTTAATTTTCATTTTTTATCTAAAGTCCTCTTAAAGTTTTAATATTGTCTGCGAAAAAAAATGTCGCAAACAATTTGCAGATATTAGCAGGAACTTTGCAAAATGCAAGCCGAAAACGCACAAAAATGCCCAAAATAAAAAATATTTTTTTGGCTTCGGATTTGAATTATAAAACGCACATTTTTATCATTCGGTTATCAGCCGAAAATAATAAGTCAAAAGGCGCGTTGTCGGTTTCGAGCGTGAGTTAAAAAGCGATTTTTTTGCGGCGGCAACGGCGGCTTCCATCAAAACCGGATGCCCGGAAATTCCGGTTGCAGAAGTTACTTCGCCTGTGGTATCAATTGTAACTTTGACCTGCACACCGCGATTTTTGAAGACGGTGTTCTTTAATTCCGTTTCGTCAAAAATCGGCAGTTTTTCGTTTTCGATTTGCGGATTTTCAAAATGCTCCATATCGTTTGCGCCTTCCCATTGGACTTTTACTTGATAATTTATGCGCGGAACAGGTGTCGGCGAAGGATATGAAATTGTCGGAGAAGCAACAGTTTTCGATGGCTGAGTTTTTTCAATTAAATTTGTCGGGCGCGATGAAAAACTCGCAATAATCGCAATAAATCCGCCAATTACGATAAAAAAGATACATCCGAAAACAATTACAGTTACAAACCAAGAACTTGATAAATCAGGTTCTTGCGGATTCATATAAGGCTCATTATATTGTCTAACTCTTTCCTTAATTTTTCGATGATTTTCGCGGTATTGTTCCCAAGCTGAGAGTTTTTTTTCGGAAATCTCAACGATTTTATCTTTATTTTCCGACAAAAGAATCTTCGCTTCGCAGTAATCGCAAACTGCAAATTCTTCTTTAAGAGATATTTTTTTGATTAACGCGCCGCATTGCGGGCAAGTCATCGCTTTCATTTCTAATTTACATTATATCAAGATTTTAATAAACAAAGTAAAATGCTTCAAAAGAAGAGAAAATATGATAAAAATGATAGATATGATTTTTTCAGATCGCAATTTATCGCAAAAACTCGAACGCACCGAAGCGCGTGCGAATGCTTCATTTATCGAAGCACGAGCCGAAATTTCGCCCGAAGCCAACGCCGAATGGATTGAAGTCGCCGGCGTGTATGCAATGTTCGACGGTATCGAATCGCCGCTCACCCAGACATTCGGACTCGGTGTTTTCGATGAAATTACCGATAAAGAATTAGACGAACTCGAAGCGTTTTTTAAGAGACATAATGCGCCGATATTTCACGAAGTTTCGCCGCTTGCCGATGCTTCTTTGATTGAATTATTAAATAATCGCGGCTATCAACCTTGCGAATTAACGAGCGTTTTGTATCAAGAACTTGAAAATAAACCGAATTTACTGATTAATCCAAACATAAAAACGCGAATTATCGAACCGGACGAAGCAGAACTTTGGGCGCGAACTTCTGCTGACGGTTGGGCAACGGAAGCCGAAGGTTTGGCAGATTTTATGTTTAATTTCGGTAAAATCAGCGCACAAACAAAAGGCGGATTTCCATATCTCGCCGAATTAAATTCGCAACCGATTTCTGCCGGAATGCTTTTTATTTACGATGAAATTGCAATGCTCGCGGGTGCAAGCACCGTTCCCGAAGCTCGTGGGCAAGGCGCACAAAATGCTTTGCTTAATGCGCGTTTGCAATTTGCGGCGGAGAAAGGTTGCAAAATTGCCATAATGGGTGCATTACCCGGAAGCATTTCACAACGCAACGCCGAAAAAAACAATTTTCGCATTGCTTACACGCGAACGAAATGGAGGTTGGCTAAGGGATGAGGGATAAGGGATGAGGGATGAATATGATTTGATTTATTCAGCCCTCATCCCTTACACCGCCGTTGCCGCGTCGGAATGCGGGACGAAACATTTGCGGCAGCGGGCTTCATATTTATCGCTTGCGCCGACTTCGACACGCGCTTCGGATTCGGAAGTTCGTTGCGAATAATTGGCGGTTGAACCGCATTTGACGCAAATCGCGTGAGTTTTTGTAATAAATTCGGCGATTGAAAGCAGTTGCGGCATTGGTTCAAAAGGTCTGCCCAAGTAATCTTGATCCAAACCTGCGATAATCACGCGCTTGCCCGAATTGGCGAGATTATTAACGGCTTCGACAATTTCCATATCGAAAAATTGCCCTTCATCAATGCCGACGACTCGCGTATCGTCTTCCATCTGCGCGAGCATTTCCGCCGCCGTCATCACGGGTTTTGAAACGTGCGTCATTCCCGAATGCGATGCGATTTGTTCAATCGAATAACGATCATCAATCACGGGTTTGAAAACCTGAACCTTCTGCCGCGCAATCTGGGCGCGTTTCAGACGGCGAATCAATTCTTCCGATTTGCCCGAAAACATCGAACCGACAATCACTTCTATCCAACCTTCGCCATTTGCTTGGCGCGTTTTTCGGCGTTCTTCCGTATTATCGAACGCAAATTCATCAATCATATTTTTTAATTATAGTGAAAAAGTGAAAAAGTGAAAAAGTGAAAAAGTTTTTTTGATTTTACATTGTAAAATGATGGGAAATACAGTTAATTTAGAGAACCAAAAGAATAAATTCATTAAAAACAAACCTATCGAATTTTATTTTTTTGCCGTCTATTGCTACGATATGCACAAAGAACTATTTTTATAATCTGTCTGTGATTGAGAAAAAATATTCTCAGCCAAACTTAATGACATTATATTTTTTGTCGAAACAGACTTAATCTTTCAAAAATATTATGGACAGAAAAGCGACTTCTTTAACAACACTTAATGAACAACTCGATTTCGTATTGAGTAGGTATGATTTTAAAAAACACAGCTTTATAAAAAACTTCGCTGCCGGAAATTACTCGCAAAATGCCATTCGTTGGTGGGCGATAAAAATGCTTCCCGGAAGTAATCGGTTTAATCAGGCGTTTCTGCGTGTGGCTTCAATGATTGATGATTACAAAGCCCGAACCGTAATGTTGCGAAATATTTACACCGAACACGGAGAACTCGATGCAGAACGGGCGCACGTTGCGTTGTTTATGCATTTTATGCGCGGCATCGGGTGCGAAACAACAGATGTTCACGAGAACGACGGAGCCTTTGAAATTCCGCAACTGCGATTCAAAAGATTCGAGATTCAAGACAACGAACCTATTTTATGGTCGCTCGGAAGATTTGCCGCTATCGAAGGTGCGCTTCCGCACATTTTTCCTTTTTATATCGAAGGTTTGAAAAAAGTTTTTCCTGAAATCGAGGA
>CALMEH010000351.1 GCA_937863115.1 uncultured Acidobacteriota bacterium | reverse complement strand
TTCAAAACTTATCGGGAAGGCACTGAATTTTTTGAACTTTCGAGGCTGAAAGAGGGAATTCATTTAACAACGATTGCGCCGGAAGTCGGTTATGGTGTTCGGCTTACGCGCGATTTGACCGCGAATAATTGGATTGTTTTAATCGGACACACCAAAGCCGGCACTCAAACACTCTGGCGGGCATTTGAAAACGGCGCACACCATATTACACATTTTTTCAATGCGATGACAGGCATCCATCACCGGGAACTCGGCGTTGCAGGTTGGGCTTTGACAAACCCCGATGTAACTTTTGATATTATCGCCGATGGCATTCCCGTAACGCCCGAAATGCTCAAGCTCGTTATCAAAAACAAAACGCCGGAAAAAGTTCTGCTCATTAGCGATTCGGTTGCGCCGACAGGTTTGGGCGACGGCGATTTTCGGCTTTGGGGCGAAAATATCTCGGTTAAAGACGGCAAAACGCAAAACGAGCGCGGAAGCATTGCGGGAAGCGTAATTACAATGCTCGATGCTTTTAGAAATATGATAAGGCTCGGTTTTACGTATGTTGAAGTTTCAAAAATGGCAAGCGCAAATCCGGCAAAACTGCTCGGAATTGATAAAACGCACGGCTCAATCGAAATAAATAAACGCGCAGATTTGGTTGCATTTGACGAGCAGGGAAAAGTGAAATTTTTTTTGATTGCCGGTTTGGTTTGTAAACCGGAGCGCGGACGGCTCGTCCGCGAATAAAATTTATAGTATTACTCGGGGACGAGCCGTCCGCGCTCCGGTTTATTTTGTTCGATAAAATCACGCAAAATAATCGCGGCGGCTTCGGCATCCAAAGTTTCGCGGATTTTTTTTTCATTCGCGCCTGATTTCCAAAGATTTCCACGCGCTTCATATGTCGAAACTCTTTCATCTTGAAGAAATACGGGGATTTTAATAGAAAGCGAAAAGTTTTTCGCCAAACGTCTGGCTTCAATAGTCATTTCCGATTCGCCGCCTTCAAATTCGAGCGGCAAACCTAAAACCAACGCAACTGCATCAAAGTTTTCGATATAGTCGTTGATTTGTTTGAGAACTTTTTTCCAAGCCGTGCGTTTTATAACCGTGAGCGGTCGGACCGTGATTTGCAGTTCATCCGAAATCGCAACACCGATTTTTTTCATACCGAGATCGAGCGCGATTATTCGCCCTTTTTTCGGAGCGTTAAAAACATCTGTAAAATCGCAGTTATTAGTTGTTTCTTTTTCTTGCACGAATTATAACGATAATGGATAATAAATTTGCAAATATTATTCAAATATCATAGCAGATAAATTTTTGAGGTTTAAATAATGTCATTTCGCGGTAAATTTGTAATTGTTTTGGTTTCGGCAATTATTGCCGTTTATGCGGTTTTCGGCGGATTTTTGAGAAATTTCGCGCAACAACCGATTAACGATGCGGGCGCACAGATGCGTATTTTTGAAAGCGTTTTGCAATATATTCAAAACGATTACGTTGACGTTCCGAATCTGGAAAAAGCTCGCGGCGGCGCAATGCGCGGACTTGTTGCCGGACTTGATCCGTATTCTTCCTTTTTAACACCTGACCAAGTGAAGGATTATCAAGCGAAAAAACAAAATAATCTTGTCGGAATCGGCGCAGAATTTTCTTCGGTTTCGTCATATCTTTACGTTATATCCGTGGTCAAAGGCGCACCGGCGGACAAAGCCGGACTCAAATCGGGCGATGTTATCGAATATATCGAAACGAAAGCGACACGCGATATTTCGCTTTATGATGCGCGGCAGCTGATTTCTGGTGAAAATGGGTCAAAGGTTAATTTGCGGGTGCTTCGTGCTGGTGAAAAGGCTCAAACGATAGCTGTAACACGCGGAAACTATTCTGTTCCGGTTGCTGAATCAAAGGTTGAAGCCGGAAAAATTGGCGTTATTAAAGTTTTCAGTCTTGAAAAAGGCGAAGCTAAGGACATTCGCACGCAAGTTGAAAATTTGAAAAAACAAAACGTGCAAAAAATCATTCTTGATTTGCGCGGGGTAGCTGCCGGAGATTTGAACGAAGCTGTCGAAACGGCGAATCTGTTTATAAAAGAAGGAACGCTGGCACAGGTTATTGGGCGCGAAAACAAAGTTCAGCAAACCTTTACAGCAGATGCGGCGAAACATCTTTTTGACGGTCAACTTGCGGTTTTGATTGATTTAGGAACAGCCGGTGCGGGTGAAGTTGTCGCTGGTGCAATTTTAGATAGAAAACGCGGCGAAATCGTCGGCGAAAGAAGTTTTGGAGCGGGCGCGGAACAACAATTATTTACTTTGCGGAGCGGCGACGGATTGCTTTTGACCGTTGCAAAATGGGCTTCGCCTAATGGAAATCCGTTTCTTGGTGAAGAACGTGCCAAATCCGGAGTAATGCCTTCAGTTGAAGTTAAACGCCCTGACACGCCCGAACCGCTTGAAGTAGAAAATTTAATCGAACAACAAGAACAACAAAATAAACAACCAAATCCAAATGCAACGCCGACTCCGCAAAAAACGGAAACACCCAAACAAACCGAAGATTTGCAAATGAAAAAGGCTTTGGAAATTTTGTCAAAATAAATTAACAGTTAAGTAAAATAAAAAATTAGCGGTAGCGACTTGTGTCGCTACCGCTAATTTTTTTTAAATTAAGGTTTTTTCGGTTTCGGTTTTGGTTTGGAAGTTGGTTTCGGTGTTGGTTTCGGTGTTGCTTTTTCAGTCGGCACTACTGCATTTCCTTTTTTGGGGCTGTAATCAACCCAACCGAACGCTGTGCCGACGTTGAGCGCGTAACTTATTTCGCCCCTGTCGGTTGTGGCGAAATCGTAATTTTTATAATGTCTGTAAATTTCTTTGTTCAGATTTTTTAATCTGTCTTCAGGAATAGAATGCCCAGAGGTAAAGAAATTTTTGGTTTCGTTCGTTTTTCCTTTTGCATCAACAATTTGCTGCCAAACTCGGGGAGATTCTCTCGGATCGTAACCCGCATTCGCGGTATAAAACAGCCCGACTCTGTCGGCTTCATCTTCTAATTGTCGGGAAAATCCGAGTTTGATTAAATTCATAAAAGTTCCCGTATTGATGCCGGTTGCCGCCGTCGAAAGAAACTGAATCCAAGCTAATTTGTTTCCTGATTCCATTTGTCGGCGCGAATGTTCGTGTGTAACGTGGGCGATTTCGTGCCCGAGAACGGAGGCAAGTTGCGATTCGTTGCGGATAGTTTGCAATAATCCGGTATGGACAACAATCGTTCCATCGGGCAAGGCAAAAGCGTTAAAATTATCATCTTTGGCGACAAAAAACTTGAATTTAATTTTTCCCGGATCGTTATCGGGCAAATCGCGGATATATTGTGGAATAATTTTGTTTCCGACGCTTTCCACATATTTTGGTAGAGTCGTTAAATCGTATTGTTTTCCGGCAACCGTAACTTGATATGTATCAGGAGTTTCCGGTTTTGGTTTTGGAATTTGACCGATGACGACCTGACCACTTTCGCGGTTCTTAAATTCCCATTGCCCGGGAGCGTTAATATTTACTTTGACATCGGAAGCTGTTAGACCGTTGACGTATTTGGAGGATTCTTTCTGCACCGATTCTTTTAACTTTTTGTCGTTAAACGAATAAAGATTCGGCTTGGTTTTGCCTTCCAAAACAACGAATCTTTTATCGTTCGGATCCATTTTTATCTTCATTTCAACCTTCGAGCCGAGCATCATATCGTTAAAAGAAGCGAAAGTTTTACCTTTCCATTCGTCGTCTCCAATGATGGACACGCCCGTGCCGAGCTTGACCGCCTGACCGCTGACCCAGGCAATTTCGCCCGCCGAGGTTTTATCCAATCTCTCAAAATACCCTTTAACCTTGAATTCTTTCGGCGGATCAACAAGTTGAACTTTCAAAGCGGTGTATGTCGAATTCGCCCGCGACCTTTCGCCAACCACTTTAACCTTTGAACCGGGAACGAGATCTTCGATTTTTACCTGTTTCTTACCTTTTTTGTCGGTAAATTGCGTTTTATCATTTAAGGTAACATTCAAAGAATCACTGACTTCAAATAAGTTTTCGCCGACATCCAAAACCAGCATTGAACCGTTTGGGTAATCGTAAATAAATCCTTCCTGTTCAAAGGGAATAGGCACA
>CALMEH010000350.1 GCA_937863115.1 uncultured Acidobacteriota bacterium | reverse complement strand
CACTGTGCCTGCCAGAACAATCTTCCCGTTTGTTTGCTGTGCAATTGCATTTGAATTTGAGTTTCCTCCAAGATCAACAGTCGCCACACCGTTTATTCCGAAGCTCGGATCCAGACTTCCGGCGGCGGTTAATCGAAGCGCAGTCGTTTTAATTGCGGTTGCATTATTAGATACTGCACCGATTATTTTTCCGTCCCGTTGGATTGTTAAGTCAGTAATATTGTCGTTACTTCCCGGAACTGCATTTATAATCAACTTCCCATCACCGTCAAAAGTTGTGTCAAGCGTTCCGTTTGTGTTATACCGAACAAACACGGAATCTGTATTTATTGAAGTGCCGCCCGCGACCAGAATTTTTTCATCGGGTAGAATCAACACAGAAGTAGCGGTGTCTGTGCCGCTGATGTCCGTAACAACACTGCCGGTTCCATTGAATGTCGTGTCCAATGCACCATTTGTGTTAAGCCGAAATACACGAAAATCAACTTGATTAATTTGCCCGACCAAAACGATTTTTCCGTCTGGTTGCAATGCCAGGTCGCTGAGAGAATCAGTATTCGTTGAGCCGATATTTAATTTCCCGTCCGTATCGAAAGTTGTATCAAGTGAGCCGTTGTTATTGTAGCGGGCAACTCCGTAATCGTTGTTTGAGCCTGTCAAGTTGACAGTTCCGACAGCTACGATTTTGCCGTCGGCTTGAATCGTCATTCCCGAACAAGAATCATTAAAAGTAAAAAAGTCGGTTGTAACCTTGCCGTCGGTATCGAAAGTCGTATCAAGCGAACCGTTGGTGTTATAACGTGCAATGGCGAAATCTGAAGTCGGAGTTCCCACCGGATCGGTCGTTCCGGTGACAACAATTTTTCCGTCGTCTTGAATCTCAACATTAAAGGCAAAGTCTATTCCGCCAAAATCAGTTGAAATTTTGCCGTCCGTATCAAAAGTCGTATCGAGCGTGCCGTCCGCGTTGTAGCGCACAATCGCAAAATCAAAACCCGCACCGCCGGTATTATTATTAGTGCTTCCGACCAAAACAATTTTGCCGTCCGCTTGAATCGCAATATCGTTGGCTGCATCTGCACCGGCAATGTTTGTTATTGCAACAGTGTCAAGTGCGCCTGAACTTGCGGCTTGTGTTTTGAACGGCAAGCCGATTAAAAACATCGAAACTGCTAGGCTCATTATCGAAAGTTTTCCCAAAATACTATTCATTAGATTTTTCATTTTTTTATTCTCCTATCATTTTTATACGGGAGATATTTGTCTTTCCCTTCATTTGTGTCAGTAGCGAAACCAGACAGATAAAAATCTCGCCGCTTGCATCAATCTCGAAATGACAGCCGTGTGCCTTGATAAATTGAAATAATTGCTCGGTATGGGTTGAAAATAATTTTGCCGCTTCGATCAATAGAATAAAATCGGTTTCGCGCCGACAAGTTCGGCAATTTATCATCTGAGTTTTAGCGCGTTTGCGAATGAGTTGGACGCGCTCGAATTCGATAACAATTTCTCTCTGTTTTTGGATTTTCATATATTTAGTTCACGCCTTTGCGGATGTTGTCGCGGACGTATGGAAAACGCGAATCGGCTTCGTCCATCCCGAAATGAAACCAATGTGAAACTATTTCTGCTTGCTGTTCGACATTATAGGCTTGCCATGCCGCGCCGACTACATAATCGTAAGCCTTTGAACCTTTCATCATCAGAATTTGATGGCACATCGAATTTGCGACATAATTCCAACGCTTCGGGCTATGATAACTTTGCCAAACGTGCGTTAATTCGTGAATAAAAGTGGTTGCATCGCTAGTCGTCGTCGAACCGGCATACATTATGCCGCCGAGGTGCATTATCCAACCGCCGTCGTGTCTTAATTCGGGCGTAACGTATTGACGTTGTTGTGCGCCGATGGTGTTTGAAATGATTATTTTGTCCCACGGCAAAGTGTTGCCAAACACGCTTTCCGCTAAAGTTTTTTCATCGAAGTTTATCTTTCTGGTAAATTTCATTCCTGCCATTTGTAAATTTCTCCTAATTTTTATTTCTATTTATTGAAAATTGCGTTAAACTTTTGGATATTTCCTGCAATTTTTAGTGCATTACCGTTTTACCGCGAAAGGAATAGCAAAATCTTTAGATTTTTCTGATATTTTTCTGATATTTTTCTGAAAAAATTATGAAGAACCGTTCGGAGGTAAAAAGTAAAAATCGAAAAGCGTCAGATGAAGAATCTTTCAAGTAAAATTTACAGTTTCGGTATGTTCCAACTCAATGCTTCGGAGCGTCTGCTTTTTGACGGCGTGAAGACGATTCCGATGTCGCCAAAAGTCTTTGACACCCTGAAAATGCTGGTCGAAAATTCCGGACGAGTTTTGAGCAAAGAAAAAATGATGACGGAAATTTGGGAAGATTCGTTTGTCGAAGAAAACAATCTGGCACAAAATATCTCGATTCTGCGCCGGATTTTAGGCGAAACCAAAAATGTAAAATTTATCGAAACCGTGCCGAAATACGGCTATCGCTTCATTGCGCCCGTTTCTTTGGTTGACGATGACATCGAGGTTATCGAACATACGCAAACGCGGGTTTTGATTCGGGAAGTTTCTGAAGAAGTCGGTGAGACGGAGAGACGAAGTGACGAAGTGATTTTCCCTCAGCCCCTTAATCCCTCAGTCCCATCGGTTCACCGTCTCGCATCAGCCGTGCCGGAGACCCAATATGTCGA
>CALMEH010000349.1 GCA_937863115.1 uncultured Acidobacteriota bacterium | reverse complement strand
TGCGCCGGTTTTGGCAGTTATCAAAGTCAAAGATTACGATGAAGCATTGGCAGTTGCGAACGGCACGGATTACGGTTTGACAGGCGCGGTTTACTCGACGACGCAAGCAAATCTCGAACGCGCACGCCGCGAATTTCACGTCGGAAATTTGTATCTGAACCGCAAATGCACCGGCGCACTCGTCGGCGTTCCTCCGTTTGGCGGATTTAATATGTCGGGAACAGATTCAAAAGCCGGCGGACGCGAATATCTTTTGCAATTTTTGCAAGGCAAGTCTATTGCACAGAAAATTTAGATTAACCATTATGAAAAAAATATTTACTTCGGTTTTATTGATTGTTTCATTGATTTCGCCACTTTTAGCGCAGAAAAAGCAGATAATTTTTGCGGTGATGAACGATGGCAAAACGCTTGAGCCGATTGTGCAGATTGACAAGGGCAAGATGATTGAAGTCGAATCGAATGCGGAAAACGGTTGGAAGGATTTTGCGAAGATGTATTATAAGCCGAAAACTACTTACAATTTGATTTTCGGGGGGAATGCGAACGGTAAAGTGTCTATTGTCAAGGATTTAGCCGGAACGGATTGCAGTGCGAATCAAGCCGACGCAACGCTTATTTCGCCGCAAAAAGCGAAATTTAAAGGTTTGGTGAGAGCTTTGGCAACCGATGTTCCTGTAAAAAAAGGCTTGGGAACTCGCCGTCTGCCGACCTCTGTCGAACGAACGGAGATTGAAAAACTCGTTCGGGATGAAATGACAAAGCAGAAAGTTTCCGCCGCCAATATGAAAGGTTTGCGCTCGCATAATTTGACTGCGCTCGATGTGAACAACGATAAAAAAGCGGAATTTGTCGGTTCTTATTGGCTTCCGACGGCGAAAAGTGAGCGCGTCGGGCTGTTTTTTATTGCCGAAAAAGGCGCAGACGGAAAATATTCTTTGACTTACAGCGATTTTCAGACGGTCAAAGCCGCTGAAATGATGGGCGGTGCTGAAATTACAGAATTCGATAAAGGCAGATTGAACGAACTTCTGCTCGATGTTTTCGACGCGGACGGCGACGGCACGGCAGAAATTTTCACCATCGGACAAGCGTTTGAAGGCAATAATTTTCAGATTTACAAACGCGCCGATGGCAAATGGACACAGGCATATAAAGTTTATAATTATCATTGCGCCTTCTAAATTTTTGGACAATACAATTTCAAAAGCCGTCATTCTTGCCCGCGGACTCGGAACGCGAATGCGGGCGGATTTTTCGGGCGCAAATCTAACTTCGGAACAAACAAAAATCGCCTCGCTCGGCATTAAAACTTTAATGCCGGTGCGGGGCGATAAAACTTTGGTCGAATTTATTTTGGAAAATCTTTCAAAAGCCGGATTTTCGGAAATTTGTTTAGTGATTGGTGATGAACATCAAGCAATTCGGGATTTTTGCGCTTCGTTGAATTACGATATTTCGTTTGCAATTCAAGAAAACCCGCTCGGCACGGCGGAAGCGGTTTTGGCGGCTAAAAGTTTTTCTGATGGTGAAAATTTTCTTGTCGTAAATTCGGATAATCTTTATCCACTCAACGCTTTGCGTAAATTGAGGGAATTAAATCAAACGGGATTTGTCGCGTTTTCGCGCAAAGGTTTGATTGAAAAAAGCAATATTTCCGAAGATAAAATAAACAAGTTCGCAACGGCTGAAACGGACGAAAGCGGACATTTAATCAAAATTATCGAAAAGCCCGAAACGGTTGATGAAAGTTCGTTAATTTCGATGAATTGTTGGCTTTTTTCGCCGAAGATTTTTACGGCTTGTCGCCAAATTAAGCCGTCTTTGCGTGGAGAATTTGAAATTACGGATGCGGTTCAATTTGCGATTGATAATCTTGGTGAAAAATTTATCGCGGTTAAATCGGATGAAGGCGTTTTAGACCTTTCGAGCCGTGCCGATGTCGGCAAGATTTCGGATTATTTTAGCAATTTTGTAAACTAAGCGAAAATTATTCGGAATAAGCGAGAAGTAATAGGTGGAAAGTGATAGCTGAAGACATTCGGAAAACTATCAATTCTCACTTTTCAACTTTCACATATTCCGGATGATAAATGTTTTTGATTTTCAATGTTTATCAGCGGAAGAATCGAATTTTTAGGCAAACACACCGATTATTGCGGTGGACGAAGTTTAGTTTGCGCGATTGCTAAAGGCTTTTTTGTGGATTGCGAGCCGAACGACAAAAATTTTGTAAGGCTGATAAATCAAGATACGAAAGAAGTTATAAAAATTTCGATTGCCGGACATCAAATATCAGATGAAACGTATTGGTCAAAATATCCGCAAACCGTGATCAAAAGAATCGCAAAAAATTTCAAAAGCCGAAAACTGTCTGGCGCAAACATAAATTTTCGTTCAAATCTTCCGCAAGCCGCCGGACTTTCGAGTTCGAGCGCATTGATGATCGCGGTTTTTTCGGCGATTTCAAAAGTAAATAATTTGCC
>CALMEH010000348.1 GCA_937863115.1 uncultured Acidobacteriota bacterium | reverse complement strand
TTTACGATTTTTGGATGCCATTCGTGAAACAGGTTTGCGAAAGGTGAAATTTTACCAAGCCTCAACATCAGAGCTTTACGGAAAAGTTCAGGAAATACCGCAAAGCGAAACCACGCCGTTTTACCCGCGTTCGCCATATGCGGTCGCAAAACTTTACGCTTTTTGGACGATTGTTAATTACCGCGAGGCTTACGACATTTTTGCCTGCAACGGAATTTTGTTTAATCACGAATCACCGCGGCGCGGGAAAACTTTCGTAACTAAAAAAATTACACGAGAAGCCGCCCGAATCGTTTTGGGAAAATCGAATAAAGTCGTTTTAGGAAACTTGGATGCCAAACGTGATTGGGGTTTTGCGCCCGAATATTGTGAGGGAATGTGGCGAATTTTACAACACGAAACGGCGGACGATTTTGTTTTGGCAACCGGCGAAACGAATTCGGTCAGAGAGTTTGTCGAACAGACTTTTAGAAATTTAGGAATTGAAATTCGTTGGGAAGGCGCAGACGAAAACGAAAAAGGTTATATTGCTTCGATTGATTCGGAAATTTTGCGCGAAAAAACACAAACGCAAGAGGTTTTTATCAAAGAAAATGATGCAATCGTTGAAGTAAGTCCGAATTATTATCGCCCGACAGAAGTTGAATTGCTTATTGGCGATTCAACGAAAGCTGAAAATATTTTAGATTGGAAAGCCGAGACAAAATTTACCGAATTGGTGAAAATAATGATTGATGCCGATCTAGATTTTGTCAAAAATCCGCATCTTGATTATTAGTTTTAATGAAGAATCTGAAAATCGAAATCGTAACGCCCGTGTATAATCGGCGCGAATTGACTTTGCAATTTTTACGAAGTCTTCGGCGAATAAACCGCGATGGATTAGATGTTCACATAATAGTTGTTGACGACGGCTCAACGGACGGAACTTCGGAAGCGGTAGCAAAAGACTTTCCCGAAGTTCAAATTGTTAGTGGCAACGGCAATCTTTGGTATACGGGCGGAACAAATCTCGGTATCAAAGCGGCACTCGAAAATAATGCCGATTATATTTTGTGCGTCAATAATGATTCGATATTTGAAGAAAATTGTTTGAAAAATATGGTCGAATGCGCTGAAAAACATCAACGTTCGGTGGTCGGTGCGCTTTTGCTTTTGTGGAACGAACCGCATAGCGTTTTTCAAGTTTCCCCAGAATGGAAAACGAGCTTAGGCGGGTGGCGGCATTGGTATCAACAAACCGTCTGGAGCGTGCCGCAGAAACCTTGGCAGGTTGATATTATTGTCGGAAATTGTGTTTTATATCCGGCAAAAGTAATTCGGGAAGTCGGTTTAATGAATGAAAAAAAATTCGCGCAATATGGCGATGCCGAATATACGCCGCGTATGCGCCGAAAAGGTTGGAAATTGTTGATCGAACCGAGTGCAAAAATTTTTTGCAAACCGAACGATGTGCCGCCCAAACTGAGCGCGATGCCTTTTAAGAAATTGGTAAATACGCTTTTTTTCGAACCGCATAATGTCCATAGCATTAAAAGGCTTTTGAATATGAATATTTATGGTGCGCCAAGCAAAATTGAAGGTTTAATTGCTTTTGTTATTTTTTGGGGACGGGTCGCGCTAAGAAAAAATAAATTGAAAAGTAAAGAATCAAGCGAAAAACCGCTTTCCGAGATATTTGCCGATAAAATTTTGAACGAATAATTTGTTAAGGCGATTGATTAACTTCTAAAAATAACATAGAAATCACTTTAACTGTCGGAATGCCGACATTTGAGAATACACTTGAAGTCAGAAAACCAAAAAAAAACTAAAATAATTTACGCATGGAACTATGTCGAATGGGGCGGAGCGCAAATCTATTATCTCGCTCTGATTAAAGAAGTTAAAAAGCAATTTGAGGTTAAAGTTGTCCTTCCGGAAAATTCAGACGCACAACTTATGGCTTTTATTCGCGCATTAGAGGTGCCTTTTGAATTTATCAAGACGGAGGCTGACGGGAAAACTGCCACGGGGTTAAAGCGAAAATTCGAAAGACATTACAACAAATTCAAATCTGAAAGTATTTTGGTGAAACATCTTCAAAAACAGGACTTGGATAACTCAATAATTCACATTGAACTTGCGCCTTGGCAGGCACTTTTCCCACTTCTTAGATTGGCAAAAAATACTAAAGTTTTTATTACGGCACACAATGCGCTTCCGCCGGTTCCGAAATGGCGGCAAAATTTGTGGAAGGCAAAAATGAAGGTTATTGAGCAATATAAAAATTTTTGGCTTTTTTGCTCGAATGTAGATTCAAAAAATTATTTTTCTCAATATTTTTCGGCGGAATTTGTTGAAAAAAGGGTTCGTGTAACTTATACGAGCGTCAATCCTTTGGAAATTGACGAAGCTCTGGCGGTTAAACTCGATCGTGAAGACTTATGCCGAAAATTTAATATTCCAAACGATAAATTTTTAGTCGTTTGTGTCGGACAATTTATTGATAGGAAAGGACGTTGGACGTTTCTTGATGCCGCGATAAAAGTTTGCGATACAAATGATGATGTAGCTTTTGTTTGGATTT
>CALMEH010000347.1 GCA_937863115.1 uncultured Acidobacteriota bacterium | reverse complement strand
TGTCCAAACATATGTCGGCACATAATCTCCAACATTTCCCTCAATCGTTGCCGTAAAAGTTATTGGCTCTCCTAAAACGACAAGGAAGTTAGACGTAATATTTACTGTCGGGCAAAGCAAAGTTTCAGATGTTTGAGAAAATATCGAAGTATAAAATGCTAAAATCAAAATCGAAATTAAAGAAACTTTTCTCATTTTTCTAAATTACACCCAAACCCGAAAAATTTAAAGTTTTATTTTTTTGCGGCGACAAAGAGTTTGCGTTTTGATTGAATTTCTAAGCCGTTGCGTTTTGAAGTAACTTCGATGATGCGCTCTTCGTCGGAGATTACGTCGCTCAAAGCGCGTTTCGGGACGTAAGTTACAACATAGCTCGAATCAATAATCGCGGCGATTTGTCTGGTTTTGATGATTAATTCATCTTTCGTTTCAGGCAGAAAAATTTCGCCGTTGGTATCTTCGGCGATTTTGGTGAGATTTTGTTCGCTTTTTTTGAGATTTTCGGTTTGTTCCTTACGTTTTTTAATCATTTCGCGGTCAGTATTTATCGAACCGATGCGTGGAGTTGTCAGGATTCGCTGCTGTTCTTGCGGCATAATTATCAAGGCTTCGTTCGGAACTCTTTGCGGATTCGACTCGCCGCCTTTGAGAACCGAATTGTTGACGTTTATCGAAGTTTGCGCCATTGTCGTGTAGCTGACAACGTGAACATTGATGTCGGAAGAAAGCAAATTTTTCATCCAAGATTCGCGCAGTTTTTGGTCATTAAATGAATCAATGCCATCAGTAATCAAAACCAGATGGCGATTGTTGAGCGAGGATTTATTAAAAAACTTCACCGCCGTATCGAGCGCAAGATTAAACGACGAACGCGAACCTTGCCCGAGTTTTTCTTCTTTCAAAAGCGGAATAATCGAAGATTTATCCGTCGTCCATTCGGAGATAAATTCGACTTTATCGGCATATTGCATCACGGCTACGGAATCTTCAACTTGCAGAGAGTTTATCAAAGCCCTTGCCGCCTCAGCCGTCATTTTTTTGTTTTTCCCGAAAGCAATTTCGTTGCCGACATCGAGGACAATCAAAACATTTGCCGGAATTCGCCGCACGCTCGAAGGCTGATGAATTCGCCCGTCTTCACTAATCACCAAATCGTCTTTCGTTACGCCGGACGCGAACTTTCCGCTTTTGTCGAACGCCAAAATATTCAATTTTATCTCTTCGCTGAAAATTTTTTCGGTTTCGTCTTCGGGCGTAGGCGTAGGCGTTTGCGCTTGTGCGGAAAAAACGGCAAACGCAAAAAAAATGGCGATAAACAAAGAAATCTTTCGGACGGACATAAAAAAAACTCCAAAATCAAAACATTAACTTGAAAAGGTATGATGCGGCAACTTGGCGAAAATATGCTTTTTGGTGCGAAAGCAACGGAAGACAATTTTTATCCACAGATGAAATCCGATGAAATCAGATAAATTATCTGTGTTTATCCTGCTCATCTGTGGATAATATTTTTTATAATTTTGGGTTTTCTTCTGTAAATTTAATCAGATTTTTCACATAATCCTTAAAATTCGGACAAGCGACATTGTGCGCTGAAAGCAATTCGTCCGCAATCGCCGTGTTATAGGTTTGCGAGAGAAAAAAATAAGGCACGCCCGAATGTGGCAAACCGCTGATTGCGGGTGAAATAGGTAAATTCAGAGAAAATTCGACTAATTTCATCGGTGGTGTAACGACCGACTTTTTGCCCGTAACGGCTTCGGAAATCGCATCGCAAATTTCCTGTGTTGTCAGCGGATTCGGGTCAGCCAGCGCGATAGTTTTGCCAACGGCGCGTTCGTCTTTCGCAAGCGCGGCGATTCCTTCAACAACGAAATCAACCGGCACGAGATTTAATTTTACTTGATTGTTTCCGACATTTACGAGCCGCAAAAGCGCGGGAAATTTCTTCAAATAAAAAATTACATAATAAATTCCGTCATATTTCGCCGTTTCGCCCGTGCGCGAATCGCCGACGACGACCGACGGACGAAAAATCGTTACGGGAAAATCTTTCTTCATATTTTCGACTTCGACTTCCGCCAGATATTTCGTTTCTTCGTAAAAATTGCGAAAACCTGCCTTGTGTTCGAGTTCGTTTTCAAAAATTTCTTCTTCTCGTTTTCCGGCGACGTAGCACGTCGAAATGTAATTGTAACGGCGCAAATTCGGCAAAGATTTGACAAATTCATTGACGTTTTTTGTGCCTTCGACGTTCACCGCAAACGCCGGAGCTTGTTTCACATCCAAATCATAAATCGCCGCAAGATGATAAACGTCGGTCGTTTCGCCTTGCGCGATTTCCAAATCCTTTGCGGAAATCCCTAGATTTTCTTGCGTTATATCGCCTTCAATCAAAGCGAAATTTTCGAGCGAAACGCCTGTTTCCGATGAAATCCGTTCGACATCACGCATCGCTTTGTCGAGAAATTGAGTTTGCACGAGCAGAAAAAACTGCGTATCGGTTTTCGCCAGCCGTTTGACCAATTTTTCGGCAATAAAACCGGGAAATCCGGTGAGAAAAATCGTTTCGGAATAATTCATAAATTAAGTATAAATGAATGGTCATTCATTTTTAAAGCGCGGGAAGGCGCGAAACTCTGAAATATCAACACTTTTCGACATTTTTAGGTTATAATGGAATGTCCGTAAGGTTTTTGCGGGCAAAGATTTACAATGACTGAAACAGAAAAATCTATAACAAAAGAAACAGAATCGGCAGAACTGCGCGAAATGCGCTGGTCGGTAATTTCGTTTGTAAAAACTGAAGCCGACAATTTGACCTACGCCCAAGCCGAGCAAAAACTCGCCGAACTCGAAACGCAAAAAGTTTCCGGGCTGTGCATCGTTACCAACGAAACTGCCGCACGAGTTTCAAAATAAACTGCGAATTCAAATTTAATTTTTTAGCCGCGGATTAAAGCGGATTGTGCGGATTTTTATTTTGATTTAATCCGCGTTATCCGCGTAATCCGCGGCTAAATTTTTATTAAATTTTCGCGGATTAAATTTCCAAAACAATTTTGCCGAAACTTTCGTTTGATTCGAGATATTCGTGAGCTTTTTGAATTTCTTCCATTTTGAAAATGCGGTCAATATTCGGCACGATTTTTCCTGATTCGAGAAGCGGCAGAACTTCCGCGATAAATTTTTGATTTGCTTCAGCTTTTTCGTCTGTCGGGCGCGAGCGCAAAACTGTTCCGATGATTTTAAGTCTTTTAGACAGAGCAATTCCCAAATCAAATTCAGTTTTTCTTCCAGCCGTCAAACCGACTAGAATTAAGCGACCTTTTAAATTCAAACTTTGCAAATTCACTTCAAAATAAGCCGCGCCGACTAAATCCAAAATTACATCAACGCCTTTTCCGCCGTTGTTAATTTCAATGACTTCCAACAAATTTTTCGGATTCTCTTTCACCAAATCAGTTTCAGTATAAATTCCATAATCAAGTCCATAAATGTTTGATTTTTTCAATTTATCAACGGTGCGCGAAGTTCCGAAAACCTTGATATTTCGCGCTTTAGCAAGTTGAAGCGCGGCGAGTCCGACACCTGAACCGACGGCGTGAATCAAAAGCGTTTCGTTAGTTTGCAGATTTCCGTTGGTGAAAATCGCATCGTGCGCGGTGATAAACGCTTCAGGAATTGCGGCGGCTTGCGTGAAATCCAAATTGTCGGGAATTTTTGCAAGCAAACTTTCTTCCGTCAGCAAAAATTCGGCTTGCGCTCCGCCTGCCGTAATGCCGAAAACGCAGTCGTGCGGCTTAAAGTTTTTGACATTTTCGCCAATTTCCGCGACTTCGCCTGCAAATTCCAAGCCCGGAATTCGTTCGGGAAAACCTTTTGGTGCAGGATAAAAACCGCGTCTTTGCATTATGTCGGCGCGATTGAGCGCAGAAGTTTTCACATTTACCAAAACTTGATTCGCTATCGGTTTCTGAGGGGTTTCAACTTCGCGGACTTCCAAGTTTTCCGCACCGCCGAATTCTTTGATATAAACTGCTTTCATAAAATAAGTTGACAGTTTAGGAAGTTTTGAAAAGTTATTTACTTCCTAAACTTCCTCAACTTCCTCAAACAAACCCATTTTCGCCGAATAATCAATATTTTCGCTCAACCAAACGGGCAACTTATCTATAAATTCTTGTTTGTTTTCCATATCTTCTTGACTTTCGGCGAAGGTTTTCATTGATTCGAGAAGTTCAGTGCGAGAGCGTGTGCCGTCCATTAATTCGATCAGATGATGCGAAATTTCGTCGTCAATTCTGATGCTTGTTCCGAGAAGTGTCGAAAGTGCGTTGCCGCTGTGAATTTGCCACGCGGCGAGACGGTTGATTTTCGGTTTATCACCTGCATCGGTTGAAATTTGGTGGCGTTTGACGTTGACTTCGATTAATCCGGTGCTGAAATACATCTGCCAAAAAATTTGATTTAAGATGTTTTTTTCCTTTTCCCAATCGCCGGTTTGAAAACCGCTTTCTTCCAAAATCTTTCGGGCATTAGCAATTAATTCATCAAAATCAACTGTGTTTCCGTAGATTTTATTTAAATGAACAAGCGCGGCTTTCGTTAAAGGATGG
>CALMEH010000346.1 GCA_937863115.1 uncultured Acidobacteriota bacterium | reverse complement strand
CGACGGTTCTCTGACAGTTCCGTCGTGCGGTGAAAATGTGAAGTGGATAATTTTTACAGACCCGATTCAAATGTCGGCGACGCAAATCAAAAAATTTCAAGATTTGGTCAAGAAAAATAATCGTCCGACTCAACCGCTCAACGGGCGCACGGTGCAAACTGACCGGATAACGGAAAGTGATTAAGTAAATTGAAAACTAAATTAATAATTAAAAGGAAGTAAGGAAATAAACAAAATGAAAAATAAATTATCCATAACTTTAGCCTTGGCGATGATCTTCGGCACAATCGTTTTGCCGCAAACGGCATCAGCCAATACATTTACGGAATGGACACCGATAACTCAAGACAACTGCGTTGTTATCGGAGATAATAATTTGCCGCTTCGCGTTCGGGCAACTCCGGGCGGGAAGATTATAGGAAGTTTGAAAATCGGAACACAGATTCTGGCTTACAATGCAGTTCAGGATAGAAATGGAAATTATTGGACAAAAATTAAATTTGGAAGACGTTTCGGCTACGTTTCAACCGATTATGTCAGTTGCGGATAAACTTAACTGAAAATCGCTGACCCAAAGCGGATTAAAGGCGCGATAATATAAAGCGTCTCGCGCCTTTAATCCGCTTCTCTGCAAAAACCCGAGTTTAATTTCACGTTTGACCGTAGTTTGTTACAAGAAGTAAAATGAGCAAACATTAAACATATAGAAGCTGAACAGTTCCGTTATACGTTATGGAGAAATCAAATTGAATAGAAAATCTAAACGAAAAACATTAAAAGTTTTTATTATTCTCGCGCTTTTAACGACAATTTCAAGTTGCCACACTTTGTCCGAGAGTCTCGAACCGGGTGAGGACAAGAATTTAAAAGCCGTGAAGCGTGAAAAACCTAATCTGTCCGACGAATCGGGGAAAGTTACGGTTGATCCCGATTCGGATAAATTGACGGAAGAAAAAAACGCGCCAGTTAATAAGCCGGTGGCGGACAAAACCCAAACAACGGAAACCAAAAAAACGGAAACCGAAACAACGGAAACTGAGAAAAAGGAAACCGAGAGCGCGAAATGCTCGCCTGCATCAACTCAAAAAATAGATATTAGTTGGGTGAATGAAACCGGTCGAACTCTTCAAATTCAATGGATTGGTTTTGATTGCAATGAGAAAAGCTATAAGTCTATCGAACCCGGCGAAACATTTGAACAGTCAACATTTGTCGGTCATATCTGGAATATTTATGCGATAAACGAATCAAACAAAGGACAGAAGAAGCTCTACAAAACGGTTACTGTCAGTGAATCGAATAAAAATATGATATTCGAGGACGATCAACCGAGTGATGATCCTGATATTCTCAATTAAAGTCTAAAAGACCGGAAATGGTGATAATTTAACTCGATTCAAGAATCGGAAAACCTCATCTTCCGCATATAAATTATCGCCGACGATGTCAGGCAAGTTGAAGAAGTTAATATGATTTGAGCATAGTGGTTAGTTACGAATTACAACCGAAAATTATTAAAACACATTGCAAACAGGAGAAATTAAATGAAAAAAATAAATGTTCTTAATACATCCAGAATTCTTAGTCTGTTATTGGCGGTTTTGGTTTTTACAGAAAGAACGGGGTGGACCAGCAGATCCGGCACTAATCAAACGGTCGTGAACCGCGCAACTCCGACAATGACCGAAGAAAAACCGACGGCGACTCCGAGCAATCCGTCAGCGGCGTTTGCCGGAGAATGGGAAACTAACGATCCGCGAGCTTCTGCGGGCGGTTTTGTCCGTTGGAAATTCAGCGACGGAAACAAAAAAGACAATGCCTACACCGGAAGAGTTACCGATATGGCAACGAACGACGACATCGCAAATTATACGGTTACGGAAAAAACCATAACTTTAGAGTATTTGCCTGTCAGTTCCGGCGTTTCAAAAACTTACGACTATAAAATTACGGATGAGGGCAAAACGATTTCGCTCCAAGGCGATAAACCGTGGGTTTTGAGGAAAGGCACGAACAACGCGGAAATAGAAAAAGCCGCCAATATTATCTCCAGTCATCAATGGAATCTCGATTCCGCCGCCGCGTCAAAAATGGGTTTGGCACCTGACACATACATTGAATTTGATCCGGCGCAAAAAAATGACAGAGGTTACGGCAACACGATGAAATTCTATGATGCCGTAACTGGCGCACCGCAAAACTTTTTAGCGCAATATGTGATTACTTCTAAAGAAAACGTCATCATCACATTGCCCAGCGGTCAGAAGGCAGGAACTTACAAAATCTTGAACGATGAAAAAATATTGCAGATTGATTTTACCGATCCTGTTGAGTCCGATTTGTTTTTGAATCGCAGATAATGTGTATTTAACTAAACGAAACAATTGATAAGCAGGTGAGCAAAATAAATATAAAAAATTGGAGCGTGGGCATCTTGCCCGCCCGCGCCTCCGAGTGAAACGAGAAAGGGCGCGTTCACGCCACACGTTAAATCAACTTTAATGTAAATCGAGTTGTTCGCACCTTTCTCGCAAAGCCTCGAAGTGCGGCGGGCAAGATGCCCGCGCTCCGGCTGATAATTTATTTTGCTCGACTACTTGTTTGGAGTAAATAAAATGACATCAAAAAGTTTAAGTTTATTATTGGCTCTGACTTTTTTAATCTTGACATCGGGTTGCAAGACGGCGGCGCATTTTACCAATCCCGACACTTATTCCGGCGACCGGCGCGAGCCTTGGGAAAAGAATCCCACGCCGAAAAAAAATAAGGCGATTGCCGATCAACTTTGAGAATATTGTAGGATTTAGAAAATTATGAACTGCCCGAAATGCAACACTCCAAATGAGGGGAAATTTACGTTTTGCACTGAATGCGGAACAGTAATTCCACAAATTTACGATAATGCGACCGACGAAGTGAAAACGGTTGTTAAAAGACAGGACGAAATGGCGACGCAGATGATGCCGCCGTTGCCGAAACCTCCGCCGACCGAAATTTATTCTGCCGCGAACACCAACCCGAATGAAGCCTTTCCAACTCAAGCGCAAGTGCCGCCGACGGCTTACATTCCCGCGGAAAAACCGGTTCCGCCGACACAGCATTATTCCGTGCCGAATGCGGACAGAAACGAACCTTTACCGCAGACACAAATTATTCAGCCGATTGCTCCGCCTTCGAATCAATCGAAGAGTTCCGTTAAAATCGACATTCCGCAAAATGTCGGATTTGCTAATCCGCCGCAAGATAAATTTGAAGCACCGAAAGCAAACGCAGCACCGAAAAAATCTTCAAAAATTTTAATGGTCGGCGGAATTTTGCTTTTGCTTGTGTTAATCGGCGGCGGCGCGGCGGCTTATTTTTTGGCGCAACCGATGCAGTCAGGCAAGTCTTATTTTCTGACCAATAAGCCTAATTCTTCAACTAATTCGTTAGATTTCGACAATCAAAACAAAATTTTTCTGATGGGCGGCACGGATAATAACAACGCTTTTCAAAAGTGGCAAATAACGCCCGATTCGGCAAATAAAAACTATTACCGCTTCGTCAATCGCGGAATCGGCGAAAATATGTCTCTGGAAGTTGTTGACGATAATTCGGATTCTTCGGTATCGCTGGCGCAATCCGCCAAAGATGTCGGACAACTTTGGGCGATTACGAACGTTTCAGGCGATTTTTACCGCATCACAAACCAATGGCTCGGCGACACGAAATCGCTTTCATACAGCAAACAATATCATTATTTTTTGAGAGTCCGCGATTCAAACAACGACGACGGACAACTTTGGAAAAAAATCCCTGCACCGAGCGGAAAAGGTTTTTATCTCGTGAATAAAAAGTATGGCGATACGATTCTTTTGCAATCGCTCAAAGACCCTGATGAATTCAAAGATAAATTGGTAATGAAATCGGGCGAACACGGCAATCGTCAATGGAATTTGAACGATTTGGGAACCGGTTTTTATACGCTGACCACCGTTGAAGACGGCAAAGCGTTGAATATAAATTCCAGTAAAAATGATCGCGTAATGATGTCCGCCGCCGGAAGTGCCACTTCGCAAAACTGGAAAATGACACCTGTCGGCGGCGATTATTTCCGTCTGACCAACGAATCGCTCGGAGACGGCAAATCATTGGAGGCGGTTACGTTTTCTACATTTCAGGTTCAAATGGTCAAAACCTCCGACGCAGATGAAGGACAGCTTTGGAAACTTACAAGAATTAAATAATCTGCACTCAAGACAAATAAAAAGGGCGTTATAACGCCCTTTTTGGATTTAATATCAACTAAACCTCACAACGCACAATTGCGCTTAATTGTGCCTTAGGGTAAGCCTCGAAACGAGGCTGGAAATTTTACTTTTTGACTATTTCACATAAAAATGCTTTAACGTAACTGAACTGGAATATCGCCTGACAAACCAAATTTTTCGATGTGAACCGCTCCCGTGCTTCGCAGTTGATACCAAACGCCGTCGCTCGGACGATAAACGGCAATGTCGGTTCGCCCGTCGCCGTCATAATCCGCCGGAACGGGTATGTCGTCCGCTAATCCCCAACGAACAATCGAAATTCCTTCGTGCGATTTTTGGATATACCAGATGCCTTCGGACGGACGATAGACCGCGAAATCGCTTCGGAGGTCGCCGTCAAAATCGCCGACAACGGGCTTGTCTCCGGCAATGCCGAATTGGTAATGTTTGGTCGAAAGATTGTTGCTTTTCATAAAAAACCAATGACCGTCGCGGAAAACCGCAAGATCGCGCGTTCAGTCGCCGTCATAATCAGCGATGACCGGTTTATCGTTTGCCTGAAGCGTCATATTCCGAAATTGGACGACTGAGGCATTCGGCTGAAATGCCCCTTGAGAATAGAAATTCGGTGGTGTGGAAGTTGAACGAAAGACCAGAAAATTCGTTGTGCCGCTAAGGTTATTGAACGCCGGAGTCGGAGTATCTCCGGCTTGTCCGGTAACTTTGTAGGAAAATACCGAATCCGAACTTCTCAGCCAATACCAAGTTCCGTCGCGGAAAACGGCAATATCGGCTTTGCCGTCGCCGTCGTAATCCGATGCGATTGGAATATCGGTCGAAAGTCCGAACTGTGTCGAAGTAAATCCGGCGGTGCTTTGATTGATATACCAAACTCTGTCTGAGGGACGAAATACGGCAATGTCGTCTTTGCCGTCGCCGTCAAAATCATATCTCGGTTTTATCGGAATTGTCTGTAGCTGAAACCGCGCAAGATACGTTCTGCTGACACTTCCGTTAGTTCCATCATTGACCTGAGTGAAATTACCACCCATTAGAAGTTTGCCATCCGCCGTAAACTCTATGGCTTTCGGATAAGCCGAAGAACTCGGTCCACTAAGCCCCATTCGCGGCTGAGACGGATCATGCGTAGTATCGAGATTGAAGCGGTTAAAAACATCCGACTGTCCGAAAACATTATCAAAAAGGGCGGCAACAACTACCTTACCGTTTGATTGCACCGCAACATCGCCCGGTTCATCAATCGAGGTGGGATAGTTTGTGTGGAGACTGCCGTCCGCATTGAGCCGTGCAACTTGCTCAACACAGCAGCCTGTGTTGCGAAAAACAATTAGTTTTCCGTTGCTCTCCAATTTAATCTTGTAATAGTAAGTCGGGTTGCTGCCCGGTAAAGGTTCGGCGTTAAAGGTCGTGTCAATACTGTCGTCCGCGTTAAAACGCAAAAGGCGTTCGTGCGGAGTGCCGTTAATTGTGCCTGACCAGCTCGAAAGATAATACTTGCCGTCCGGCAAAACTTCGACATCCTGACATTCGTTGTCAATGACGGTCGCAAAGGTCGAATCGTAAGTGCCGTCATTATTATAACGGGCAAGATGAAGTCTGGAGTTTCCGTTCGGCAGCGTGAATTTTCCGCACATAAAAATCTTTCCGTTCGGATGCTGATTGACACTTCTGATTATATTATATAAGGGATCTAATCCTGAGTTAAACGGTGTTGCGGTCATCGTTGGGTCAGGTGAACCGTCATAATTTAGCCGCCGGATTCTAGGATTACAGCAATTACCGTCAAATGGTAAGTTTCCGGCGACCAAAATCTTACCGTCAGGCAAAACTTTCATCGCCGTAATGCTCGGTCCGCCAAAGCTTGAACCACCATCAAGCCAATTAGCATTAAATGATTCATCGAGGCTACCGTCCGCATTCAGCCTCGCAATGGCTTTGCGCCCCACGCCGTTAATAGATGTAAAACCACCGACAATTAAAATTTTTCCATCGTTCAAGATTTCAAGAAAACCCACTCCGCTGTTGAGTGTCGGCGAAAATTCCGTATCAAGGACGAATTTTTGGGGAAAAACCGAAAACGAAAAAAGAAATAAAAAAACTAGAAACGTAACGAATCGTCTTATCATAAATCTCAACCTCCGAAATAATTTCAATCTTTGAAGATTTTATCAGCAAATTCACCGAATTTTTATTAAATTTTATTAAATTTTATAAAATCAGTTCCGTGCAAATTGCTAAAAAGCTTTTCTTATTTTGGCTTTCTTGACGCTTGCGATTGGGAATGTTAGCGTTTTTCTTTTACAATTCTATAAATATGTCCACAGAAAATATGAAGAAAACGCCGCTTAATGAAGTTCATCGAAACCTTGGCGGAAAAATGGTTGATTTCGGCGGTTGGGATATGCCCGTGCAATATACGGCGGGCGTGATTGCCGAACATCTTGCAACACGCGAAAAAGCGGGGCTTTTTGACGTTTCGCACATGGGCGAGATTTGGGTTGAAGGTGCGGACGCGATTGCTTTTGTGAATCGGATTACGACCAATGACGTAACGAAATTGGTTGATGGGCAAGCGCATTATTCGGCTTTGACCAACGAAAACGGCGGTGTAGTTGACGATTTGCTGGTTTATCGGTTTGCGGAAGACCGACTTTTGCTCGTCGTCAATGCCGGAACAACCGAGAAAGATTGGGATTGGATTACATCGCAAACCAAAGGCAAAGATGTT
>CALMEH010000345.1 GCA_937863115.1 uncultured Acidobacteriota bacterium | reverse complement strand
CATATCGCCCGGACGCGCCACGCCGACCAGCGCGTTCATATTTGCGCCGTCCATATAAACAAGTCCGCCCGCATCGTGAATCATCGTGCAGATTTCTTTGATGTTTTTCTCGAAAGTTCCGACCGTGTTCGGATTCGTCAACATCAATCCGGCAACGCCGCCTTCGTCGCAAAGAGCTTTCAAATGTTCCAAATCGGTTAAACCTTCGCTTGTCGAACGAATCGTTTTAACTTTAAATCCGGCAAGTGCGGCTGACGCGGGATTTGTGCCGTGCGCCGAATCGGGAATCAACATTACGCGCCGTTCTTTCGATGCTTCGCCGTCGCGTTTATCCAAAAACGCACGAATCAACATCACGCCCGTCATTTCGCCTTGCGCTCCGGCGGCAGGTTGCAGAGAAACGCCCGGAAGTCCCGTAATTTCTGCCAAATCTTCTTGAAGACGGTAAATCAATTCAAGTGCGCCTTGCGATTCCGTTTCAGGTGCAAGCGGATGAAGCCCCGCAAATCCGGCGATTCTCGCCGTTTTTTCATTAAGCCGCGAATTATACTTCATCGTGCAAGAACCGAGCGGATACATTCCCAAATCAATCGAATAATTCCACGTCGAAATGCGCGTAAAATGCCGAATAACGTCAACTTCGCTGACTTCCGGCACGCCTTCCAAATCATCGTCGCGCCGCAATTCCGACGGAATAAATTCATTGAGATTCGTTTCTTCAACGTCAAGTTTCGGCAAAGCGTAGCCGACTCTGCCCGTTTGTGAACGCTCGAAAATCAAGCCTTCGTTTTGCGATGGATGTTGTGTAACTTTTTTGATGCTCATAATTTAACTTGGAATACTAAAAAATTTCCGTTGAAATAATGTTTGATATGAAAACTTTCAAACTCTCTGCCACCGAAAACCAATTCCATTTTATCAAAATTTAATCTGTCATCGTCTGCCGAATGCGAAGGCAGAACGAAATTTAATGTGTTATCAATAATTTGCGGATATTTCTTTTCGTTCAAAATATTTCCTTCCGTCTTGACTTCGGTCATTATCCGAAAGCGCAATTTGACCGAAGCCTTTTCAACATTCCGCACTTTGCTGAAACTTTCCTGCTCGGAAAATATTGTTTCCAAAAGACTTTTCGTTTTATCGTCAATCTCAAGATTGCTTTGTTCCAACCTTTCTTCTAAAACTTGGCTGAACGATTTGGTAATCAATTCATTTACCTTAACCGTTTCAAAAAAACTTCCGTGAACCAAGGTGATTTTACAATTTTCGTCTTTCCGTCCGCGAATCAAATAAAAAACATCTCTTTCAAGTAACGAAAAAACATCATCGCCGGCTTTAATCATTTGCTTGAAAACATCGCTTGTTTCGCTTTTGAAAACTTTGCGAATGTCTTTTTTGCCCGTTGGAATTGTCGAATTAAAAGACGAAACCGTATAACTTTTGCTGTCTTTTAGTTCAATCAATTCACCGCCGATAAAAAGTTCGTCCGTTTTGCAAATCTTGATTGCCAAATCGGGAAATTGCCCGACTCTTTTGCACGAAAACAAATTTTCATCAAAAGGAAATTCGTCGAGTTTGCCGATTGCTTTCAGCGCATCTTTTTTCAAACACAAATCTTTGAAGAAATGATAAATCGAACTTATCATATTGCAAATAAAGTTTGAGCTTTGGCTTTGAAATTCGTTTGAATTAAAGACTCTTTTGCCCAAATCTCCGACAAATTTTCAGTGAATTTATAATCTTCAAAATATTTTTCAATCAAATCTGCTTTGCAAATCGAAGTCAGACGCTTTTCGATAAGTTTAGCGTTTTCTTTGTCAATTTCAATATTAATCGAATTTCGTTGCAATTGTTTAGCGACAATCGCTATTGTTCCAGTTCCCGCAAATGGATCAAACACCAAATCGCCGACGTTGCTCGAACTCAGAATTATTCGCAAAAGCAAGGCAATCGGCGATTGTTGTTTGTGAAAACGCTCGCCGTTTTCTTTGCGAATCGCTTCATCTCCGGCAAAATAGCCGCTTGTCAATTCCCGAATATCGTCCCAAATATCGGTTACGAACATTCCGTTTTCGCGCTCGTATTTATGATGTTTCAAAAGCGGCGGATTGATTCGCAAACGATTGAAAACACGCGGTTTTTTGCCTTTTGTCGCAAACGCAATTATTTGAAAAGCCTTTCCGTAACGCATCTGTCCCGGCACGGCGGAAGTCATTTTTTTCCAAATTATCAAATTCTGAAACGTCCAACCTGTTTCGCGCAAAACTCGCAGAACTTGCTCCGAATTTTTCTCGCGCTGCATAAAATAAATCGCGCCGCCGTTCGATGTTTTTTTAAAAACTTTAGCGCAAACTTCGCGCATCATTTCCCAATATTCATTTTCGGGCAAATCGTCATTGTGCGAAGCATAATCTTTCTGCTGATTAAACGGCGGGTCGAGAAACGTCAAATCAATTTCACTTCCCAAAGTCGGCAAAATTTTCAAAGCATTCCCTTGCAAAACTTTTTGCATCGGCTGTGATGTAATTTTTTTAATGCTCATATAATCTTAATCTAAATCAGTGGAATATGAGCTATTACCATAGCTTGGACTAGTCTGAAATTGCTCCGCAAAGCCAGTCAGTATCGTTCCTGCGGTTTCTAATGCCTTATAATTACATGGAAACTTCAGGAGTGATTGAATCTGTCCTTTTTGATTGTCAAAAGATGTAAAAAAATACATATAACCGGGATTACTTAAAAAATTTAATGGTTCTTGACCAATTTTACTTCTAATCGCCCATGCTTGCAGTAAACAAATTGCAAATATATCTCTTTTGTCTTGTATGCAAAGATTACTTTGATTCATCACAATTTTCTTATAACTATTTATCGCTTGAGCATCAGTCATTGGAAATCTTCCCGGAGTAGTATTAGTAGTGCTTAATTCCTGATGAGCGATGAAATTATTGACTAATCCGGCATAATCTGAATAAGACTGTAAAAAGTAAAGTCCATGGTCATCAGATGTTTGGGGATTTGGAAAGATCATTGTTCCATTATCATATGCTATTTTAAGTTGAGGTTTAATTGGACTTGGGATGTGCAACCCTTTTATTTCTTTTACATGTTCAATTGTGTGAAATATCCTTTTACCGGTCAAAATAGCAAATAGATGCATTCCTGAATTTTTTCTAATATTCTTGTTTCGTAGATAAGTTAAATTAGAATCAGAAGTAGTGATTGTTTGGGTTCTAAATGCATTATCTAGAAAACGAACATCCGACCAACCCAATACGCCATTGGAAGTTCGATTAAGAGCTTCTGGTGTCATAAAGTTAGTTTCACAAACAATCTTACCGTTTATGTCATTGGAGTTATAACCACTCAATATAATTGTTCTTAAAGGCATAATTTAAACTTTTGATTTTGGCAAACCGTTTTTCGCAATGTTTGCAATGATTTCACAAAATCTGTCGAGTTCCCAAAGCGTCGTGTAAACATTCGGCGTAATGCGGATTCCGGTAAATTCTTCGTGAACAATCGGCGTTGTAAAAATCTTGTGTTTCGCCATTAAATATGAACCGATTTGCACCGGATCAATGCCTTCGATTTTGAAATTTCCGATGGCGCATGATTGCGCGTCCTCAAACGAAGTGTTGAAACCGACTTTCGGAATCGCTTTTAATTTGTTCATCCAATAACGCGACAAATATCTCAAACGTGCTTCTTTTCGTTTTCCGCCGATTGCGTTATGAAACAAAATTGCTTCGCCGATTGCCAGACGCATTGCGGCGGAATGTGTGCCGATTTCTTCAAATTTGCGAATGTCGTTTTTGTTCTTATCTTCCGCCGCCATCAATGCCCAAACTTTCGGAATTTTGTCTTTTTTGACATACAGCATTCCCGTTCCTTTCGGCGCGTAAAGCCATTTGTGCAGGGAAGTTCCGTAATAATCGCACTGCAAATCGTCGCGCTTGAAATCAAATTGTGCAAAAGCGTGTGCGCCGTCAACAATCGTTTCGATTCCTTTGCTTCGCGCCATTTCGCAAACTTTTCTGACAGGCATAATTTGTCCGGTCAGATTGATTTGATGCGACATCAAAATCATTTTCGTTTTCGGCGTAATTGCACGTTCAAAAGGTGTTGCCAAATCGTTTGAATCCTTCGGCGCAATCGGAACTTTGATTAAATTCAGCTTCAAACCTTCGCGCAATTCGCGTTGTTTGAGCGTCGTCAACATTCGCCCGTAATCCTGTGTCGTTGTCAAAATCTCGTCGCCCGATTTGAAATCAAGCCCGAAAAGCAAAGTTTCGAGCGATTCCGAAGCGTTTCTGGTGATGGCAATTTCTTCTGCACTACAACCGAAAATCTCTGCCAAACCCGTGCGAATCGTTTCTGACTGCGGCTCAAGAATCTGCCACATCGTATAAGCCGTCGCGTCTTCCTGCTGCCAAGTGTAACGAACAAATGCTTCCGTAACGATGCGTGGCGAAGGCGAAACGCCGCCGTTGTTGAGATTGACAATCCCGCGAGTTACCGAAAAAGATTGCTGAACAACTGCCCAAAAATCTTCGTCTGCCGCAATTTGTTCCGCCGAAAGATGTTCGATCTTCCGAACTTTCGCTTGCAAATTTTCAAACAACGAAGCAACAACCGAAGATGACAACGCCATCATTCCAAAGCCTTTGCCAACAGACGACAAAAATTTTCGGCGGTCAAAATCAGTTTTTAAGTTTTGGCTTTTTTCCATCTTTTTCAATCGAGTAGTCCTGATTTTTCTAAAATTTTCTTTGACCAATTAGCCGAAGATGCGGCGACTGAGTTTCGGCTTTCTTTATCGTTCCAAATTTTTTGCCACGCTCTTTGCCAAATTGCGATTTGAAGTTGCAGTTCGACTAATTCAGCCGTTGTTTCAATTTCGGTTTCGGCGGCTGTCCATTCAATAAAATGCTTGCTTTCTTCAAATAAATCAAAAACCGCCGCTTGGTTTTCAATATTTCTCGAAAACGATTTTACTCGCGCCAAATTCGCCGCCAAACCGCCGAGTCTGACCGACACGGAATCGCGCAAATATCTTTCTTTTATTTTGGCTAAAGTATTCAATACTCAAAAATATTGCGGACAATTTTCTCTATCTTTTCGCGCAATTCTTCGCTTTCGACTTCTATCGAAAAATTATTTTTTCGCGGACGAATATTTATCAGCGATTCAAACGTAACTTCTTTTGTTGACGGAATCCAATCCGCGCCCCAAACATCTTCTTGCAAACTACCGTTTTCCAACAAAACCGCTTCACAATCGGCGTGTAAAACTCCTCCGCCAGCCAAAACTTTTCTTTCAATATCAACCGCGAGTTTGATATAAGACCGAAGTGTCTTCAACATTTCCGCAACTTGTTTGGGCGAGGCTTCTTGTTCGAGAAAATAAATCATCTTGCTAAATCTCTGCCACAAAACCGGCAAACAATCGCTTCAAACTGAATCATTTCGGCGCAAAACTGACATTTTTTCAGATTTCCTCGTTGTTTTTTTGAATAAATTACGAAGAAAACAACTAACACAATTGGCAACGCGAAAATCAGCAAAACCAATAAAATTAAAAAGATTTCAGGTGTTCCCAAAGCCATTACAAATTCCCCAAACTTTCAACCAAGCTATCAATCTGCGCTTTCGTGTTCGTTTCCGTAACGCAGACGAGGAAATCGTTGTCGTTTTCCGAATAATATTTCGACAAAGCCAAACCGCCGACAATATTATTTTCGGCGCGAAGATTTTCTAAGATTTCGTTTGCATTGCGCGGCGCACGGACGACAAATTCGTTGAATGTCGGCGACGAAAAGGGAATCGAGAAGCCTTCGATGTTAGAAATTTGTTTTTTCGCATAAGCGGCTTTTTGGGCGTTTTGCATTGCAACTTCCTGTAAGCCTTTTTTGCCCATCGCTTCCATATAAATTGTTGCGGCGAGCGCGATTAAACCTTGATTGGTGCAGATGTTTGAAGTCGCTTTTTCGCGTCGAATGTGTTGTTCGCGGGTTGCAAGTGTCAAAACAAAACCGCGATTTCCGTTTTTGTCGTAAGCAACTCCGGCGAGTCTGCCGGGCATATTTCTGACGTATTTTTCGGAACACGCGAAAAGTCCGAGATGCGGTCCGCCGAAGCTCATCGGAATTCCGAATGATTGACCTTCGCCGACGACAATATCTGCACCGCACGCGCCCGGAGATTTGAGAAAACCGAACGAAATCGCTTCCGTAACGACGACGATAAAAAGTGCGCCGACGGCGTGTGCTTTTTCCGCTAATGCTTCCAAATCTTCGACACAGCCGAAAAAGTTTGGCGATTGCACGACAAACGCGGCGGTTTTATCATCCAGTTTATCTAATTCATTATCTAAAACTCGTCCGGTTTCTTTGTCGAAATGAACGGTTTCAATCGTCAGATCGCCGTGTTGCGTGTAAGTTTTGCCGACTTCTAAATATTCTGGATGCACGGTTTCGGCAATCACGACTTTATCGCGGCGCGTAACTCTCTGCGCCATCAAAAACGCTTCCGCCATCGAAGTCGAACCGTCATACATCGAAGCATTTGCCACATCCATTCCGGTTAATTGTGCGATAAGCGTTTGAAACTCGAAAATATATTGCAAAGTTCCTTGCGAAATTTCGGGTTGATAAGGCGTGTAAGAAGTAAAAAATTCCGAGCGTTGAATCAGATGGTCAACAATCGTCGGCGAATAATGCGAATAAACGCCCGCGCCGAGAAACGAAGTCTTGCGCGAAGCCGTATTTTTCGCCGCCATTTCTTCCATCGCGCCGATTACTTCGATTTCCGCCAACGGTTCGGTAATTTTCAGCGCACGATTTAATTGAACATCCGACGGAATCGAACGAAAAAGTTCATCCGCCGAAGTTAAACCGACAATTTCGAGCATCTCCGCCCGTTCTTCAGGTGAATTTGGTATGTATCTCATTTCGATTTTGGATTTGGGCTTTAGGATTCCGGATTTAGAAAAAATAAAATCCCAAATCCAAAATCCGAAATCCCGAATTATTAGGCGTTAGCCGAAAGATATTCCTCGTATTCCTCCGCCGAAAGCATTTTGTCAACTTCGTTCGGATTTTCCATCTTGACTTTGATGAACCACGCCGCGCCGTAAGGATCGCTATTGACCTTTTCTGCGTCGTCGTTGAGCGCGTCGTTGACTTCGGTGATTTCACCCGCGACCGGCGTGAAAACTTCCGAAACGGCTTTCACCGATTCGACCGAGCCGAACGCTTCGTGCGAATTAAACGAATCGCCCGAACGCGGTAAATCAACATAAACAACATCGCCTAAGCTGTGTTGTGCATAATCCGTGATGCCGATTGTGGCGACATCGCCTTCGACCAAAACCCATTCGTGGTCTTTTGAATAGCGTAAATTTTCAGGAATATTGTTTGACATAATTTAATTGGTCTTTGGTCTTTGGGTTTTGGTCTTCGGAAGAATCAAATCAAAAACCGAAGACCAAAACCCAAAGACCTAAAATTTATTTTTCTCTTTTATAAAACGGTGTCGGCACAATTACAGCCGCCAGATGTTTGCCTCTGACATCAATTTTAATTTCTTGACCGATTTTTGCAAACTCTGTCGGAACGAATGCCAAGCCGATATTTTTTTTCAAATACGGCGCAGGACTTCCCGAAGTTACTACGCCGACTTTTTCATCATTGATATAAACGTCCATTTCATCTCGCGCAATACCTTTATCAACCATTTCAAAGCCGATAATTTTGCGTTTTAAGCCTTCTGCTTTCAATGCGGCAAGATGTTCACGACCTGTAAATTCCCCTTTGTTTATCTTACAAATCCAACCGAGTCCGGCTTCAAGCGGCGAAATTTCGTCGGAAAGTTCGTGTCCGTAAAGCGACATTGCCGATTCGAGTCTTAAGGTGTTTCGCGCCGCAAGTCCGCACGGTAAAATGCCGAATTCTTCGCCTTCTTTTAAGATGTTGTTCCAGATTGGCTCGGCTTTTTCCGCCGGAGCATAAATTTCAAAACCGTCTTCGCCCGTGTAACCCGTGCGGGAAATTATTGCGTCAACGCCGTCAAATTTGCCTTCTTTGAAATGATAATATTTTATCTCGCTCAAATTAACATCAGTAAATTTCTGCGCGATTTCCAACGCTTTCGGACCTTGCACGGCAATCTGACAATATTCGGCGGAAGCGTTTCGCAAAACA
>CALMEH010000344.1 GCA_937863115.1 uncultured Acidobacteriota bacterium | reverse complement strand
GGCCGACCGCCATGTTATCGGCTACGACGGGGGTATTAGTAAAGTCTCGCGTGCACGCTAGGAGCCCGAGTCAGTAATCTGCCGGCAGTCGCCCGACATCGAGGTCTCGCTCGCGGCAGCTCGTCGCCTGGCTGTACGAATCAAGTAGAGCGTCGGCGACGAGCCACCGCGATCGAGACCTCGCTGTCAGGCTTTGTGGTCGGCACATTACTGACTCGGGCTCCCAGGCACACCGGCGGTGCGGTTGCGGCAGGTTTTTATGATGTTAAAGATGTCGAAGTTATCATTCTTTATCCGAAAGGAAAAGTTTCAAAAGTTCAAGAATTGCAACTGACAACGCTCGGAAAAAACATTTCCGCACTCGAAGTCGAAGGCAATTTTGACGATTGCCAAACGCTTGCAAAAACAGCACTTGCGGACACAGAACTAAAACAAAAAGTTTTTCTCACCTCAGCAAATTCGATAAATGTCGCCCGTTGGCTGCCGCAACAATTTTATTATTTTTACGCACTCCAACAGTGGCAACGTCAATTTGAAATTTCAGATTTGAAATCTCAAACTCCGGTGATCTGTGTTCCTAGCGGCAATTTCGGTAATATTTGCGCCGGAATTCTAGCGCACGTTTCAGGATTACCGTGCGAAAAATTCATTGCGGCGACAAATGCTAACGACATTATTCCGAGATTTTTGGAAAATTGGATATTAGAAATAAAGCCTGCGGTTTCAACCCTTTCTAATGCGATGGATGTCGCCAACCCGTCAAATTTCGTGCGGATTTTGGAAATCTTTGATCACGATTATTTAAATCTAAAAGAAAAGTTAGAAACCTACACGGTTTACGACGAAGGCACGGCTGACACCATACGCGAAGTTTACGAAAATTTCGGCTACATTCTCGATCCGCACGGTGCAGTCGGATTTTACGCGCTGAATGATTATTTATTTGAAAATCCCGAAAAGCAAGGTTTTTTTCTGGAAACGGCGCACCCGATAAAATTTGATTCGGTTGAAAAAATTCTCGGAACTTACGGCAAAATGCCCGAATCCGTCAAAGATTTATTTTCGAAGCCCAAACAAAGCATCGAAATTGATGCAAATTACGAAGATTTAAGAGAAATTTTATTGAAGAAAATTTAATAACCGCGAAAAAGGCGAAATCACGCGAAAATTTTAGCGATTTTTCGCGTCTTTCGCGGTTGAAATTATATGAAAATTTTAAAGTTTGGTGGTTCGTCAGTCGGAAACGCCGAAAATATTGAGAAAACTATAGCAATTATTGCCAAAACCATCGAAAAAGATTCGTGTGCGGTTGTTTTGTCAGCGATGCAGTCTATGACCGATAAGTTAATTGAAATCGGAAAACTTGCCGAAACCGGCAATGAAAATTTCATCGAAAAAATCATAGATTTGCTTGATAAACACACCGAAACAGCGCGTCAATTATTTCACGGCGAAGAACACGAAATGCTTTTGTTTGAAATAAAACAATGTGTTAATGAACTCGAAAAAATCTGCGAAGGCGTGTTTCTTTTACGCGAACTTTCCCATCGTACTCTTGACAGAATTATGAGTTTCGGCGAAATTCTTTCAACCAAAATTGTTTCGGCAAAATTTGATTCGCTAAACATCGAAAACGTCTGGAAAGATTCGCGTGAACTCATCAAAACCGATTCAAATTTCGGAAACGCAACCGTTGATTTTGCAAAAACGAATCAATTAATCAAACAATTTTGTAAAGAGCAAACTCTGCAACTAACGATTTTGCAAGGATTTATCGCTTGTGATTCTCAAAATATCACGACAACTTTAGGACGCGGCGGTTCTGACTATACGGGCGCAATTTTGGCGGCGGCTTTGGACGCGGAAGTTTTGGAAATCTGGACTGATGTGAGCGGAATGATGACCGCTGATCCGCGAATTGTCAAAAATATCAAACAAATTCCGCACATAACTTACCGCGAAGCAATGGAACTTTCGCATTTCGGCGCAAAGGTTATTTATCCGCCGACGATTCAGCCGGTTCTGCAAAAAAATATTCCGATTTTGATAAAAAATACTTTCGCGCCGGAAGATGGCGGAACTCTGATCGAGGCGGAAGTTGCGGACGAAACGGAAATCATTCGCGGCATTTCGAGCATTGATAAAATCGCGGTTTTAAGCCTCGAAGGTTCGGGAATGGTCGGCATTCCGGGTTTTTCAAAACGTCTTTTCGACGCATTATCGAGAGCGCAAATTAACGTCATTTTGATTACGCAAAGTTCTTCGGAACATTCGATTTGCGTTGCCGTCGAAGATAAATTCGGCACGTTGGCAAAAACTATTGTTGACCGCGAATTTGAATATGAAATAAACGTCGGGCGAATCGAACCTTTGCGCGTCGAAAACGGTTTTTCAATTCTCGCGCTCGTCGGCGACAATATGAAGGCGCACACAGGAATTTCCGGCAAAATGTTCGCCGCGCTCGGACACAACGGCATCAACATCCACGCCATCGCGCAAGGTTCGTCCGAAAGAAATATTTCTGCGATTATTGCGACAAACGATGTCAAAAAAGCTGTCAACACACTTCACGAAGAATTTTTCTCGGACGGCAAAAAGCAAGTCAATGTTTTCGTCGCCGGAGTCGGCACGGTCGGCAAAAAACTTCTCGCCCAAATCGCGCAACAAGCCGAATATCTTTCGGAAAATCTACGGCTTAATGTTCGCGTCGTCGGTTTGGCGAACAGCAAAAATATTTTGTTCGATGAAGAAGGAATAAATCTTTCGGAATTACAAATTTCAGATTACAAATTACAAAGCGAAAACCAAAAGCCAAAGACCAAAGACCAAATTTCTGATTTTATCATCGAAAAAAACCTGCGAAATTCGATTTTTGTTGACGTTACAGCAAGCGCGGAAGTCGTTGAAAATTATCCGAAATTGCTCGAAAAATCTGTTTCGGTAATCGCTTGTAATAAAGTTGCGGCTTCGAGCGAATACGCTAAATATAGCAAATTAAAAGATTTATCACGCGAATTCGGGACGGCATTTTTGTTTGAAACAAATGTCGGCGCAGGTTTGCCGATTATCAATACTCTGAACGATTTGATGCGAAGCGGCGACAAAATTAATCGCATCGAAGCCGTGCTTTCGGGAACTCTAAATTTTGTTTTCAACAATTACGACGGCTCACGCTCATTTTCCGAAGTCGTCCGCCAAGCACAAAACGAAGGCTACACCGAACCAGATCCGCGTCTTGATTTGAGCGGAACTGATGTTGCCCGAAAAATTCTGATTTTGGCGCGTGAAGCAGGTTTTAAACTCGAAATGTCGGACATCGAAAACGAAGGTTTTCTGCCCGAATCTTGTTTACAAGGAAGTGTTGAAGATTTTTACAACGAAATGGAAAAACACGAAAACTATTTTCGTAAATTACTCGAAAATGCTAACAATAAACAACTTAGCTTAAAATATATCGCTTCTTTCGATAACGGCAAAGCGTCTGTCGGATTGCAAAGTATTGATAAAACGCACAATTTCGCAAATCTGTCGGGCAAAGATAACGCTGTGCTTTTTTACACAAATCGTTACGCCGATCTGCCCTTAGTTGTCAAAGGAGCAGGCGCAGGCGCAGACGTTACCGCCGCCGGAGTTTTCGCGGATATTATTCGTGCGGCGAAGATTTAAGAAGTTTTAGCCGCAGATTACCGCGGATTTCACGGATAAGATTTTTTGATTTAATCCGCGTCATCTGCGTTAATCTGCGGCTAAAACTTTCAGTAATAAATCAATTTCTTCTTTTTTTACGCACAAAGGCGGCAACAATCGCAAAACATTCGGATCGCTTGAAGTTCCCGTAATTATTCGGTTTTCTAATAATTTTTGATGAATCGGTTTGCAGTTTTCGGCAAATTCGATGCCGAGAAGTCCGCCTTTGCCACGCAGATTTTTTACAGTTTCAATCGGCTTTAATTTTTCGCGCAAGTAATTTTCAATGTCGGAAATATTTTTTCGCATTTCGTCATTTTCAATCGCTTCGATCGTTGCCAAAACTGCCGCCATTGCCAACATTCCGCCGCCGAAAGTCGTGCCTAAATCGTTTGTTTTGATATTTTGCGAGATTTTTTCATTAACCAAACACGCGCCGACGGGAACGCCGCTACCGAGTGATTTTGCAAGTGTGATGATGTCCGGCTCGACAAAATCAGCCAAATCCGAACCGCCGAAAAACCAATTTCCCGTGCGTCCGATTCCCGTCTGAACTTCGTCGAAAATTAAAATTATGCCGAGTTCATCACAAATTTCGCGCAATTGGCGGAAAAATCGCGGCTCGGCTTCGGTTACGCCAGCCATTGATTGAATCGGTTCGAGCATAATTGCCGCCGTTTCTTTGTCAGCAATTGCGCGGACGCTTTCGATATTTCCGAATTCGGCGCAAACGTGATGCGGAACGTTCGGCTTGCCGAGATTGCGATAATTTCCCAAAAAAGTTGCCGAAATCGAATCAGCCGTGCGTCCGTGAAAACCGCCGGAAAAAGTGATAATTTTTTCGCACCCTGTGGTAAATCGCGCCATTCGCATCGCGTTTTCGTTCGCTTCCGTTCCCGAATTGCAGAAAAACGCCTTTGTCAAACTTTCGGGCGCAATCGAAACTAGTTTTTCGGCGGCTTTTGCACGAATTTCCGAATAAACCAAATTTGAATAAAACAAAACCTTTTCCGCTTGAGTTTTCAACGCTTCAACAACGTGCGGATGCGAATGTCCGGTCGCACAAACCGCGTGTCCGCCGTAAAGATCGAGATATATTTCGCCTTCGCTCGTCCAAATCCACGCGCCGCGCCCACGTTCGACGGCGATGTTCATTTTCGCGTAAGTCGCAACTTGAAATTGTTCTTCTAAATGTTGAATTTCGTCAAACTTCATAAATTTCTATTTTTGCGAACTTTGCACTTTTGCGGGAAATATTTTGTCCCGCAAAGGCGCAAAGTTCGCAAAGTTAAACGCGCCGCTCCAAATAACTGCTCGGCGAATCCATAATTTTATAAGCCAAAATCCTTATATCTTCCGGATTTGCGCGATATTCTGCGAGTTCTTTTTCGTTCAATTTTATTTTTATTTCAAAAATTGCCACCGTTCCGCAGACGACTTCGAGAAAATGTTCGTCCGTTTTTTCGTCGCGGTAAAGCGTGTAAAAATAATGTTCGTCCTTTAAAATTTCCATCACGGATTCGTTCCAATCAATTTCAGTCCGGTCGTTTCGTCCAAACCGAACATCAGATTCATATTTTGCACGGCTTGACCTGCCGCGCCTTTTACCAAATTATCGATCGCTGCAAAAACCGCTATTTGTTTGCCGTTTGAATGTGCGGCGATGTCGCAAAAGTTGGTCGTTTTCACCCAATTTATATCGGGCGAGTTTTCGATAATTCGGACGAAAAATGCGTTTTCATAAAAATTTTTGTAAAGATTTTTTAAGTCTTCGTTTGTCAAAATATGCGTCGTTTCGAGATAACACGAAGCAAAAATTCCGCGCGAAACGGGCAAACTGTGCGTCATAAAAACGAATTCATTTTCAAATTCGCCGACTGATTTCAAATGTTGCGCGATTTCCGGTAAGTGTTGATGCTGAAACGGTTTATAAGCATAAAATGAATTCATTCTTTGCGGATGATGCGTGTTTGCCGCCGCTTTTGCGCCCGAACCGCTTGAACCTGTTTTCGCGTCAACGATAACTTTTTTCGTCAAAAGTCCGCTTTTCACCATCGGCGCAAGCGCAAGCAAAGTCGCCGTCGCAAAACAGCCCGGATTTGCGATATATTTTGCCGTTCTTATTTTTTCGCGGTTCGTTTCGGTCAAACCGTAAACAAACTCGTGCTGTAAATCCGATTTTTCGAGTTTATAAAATTGCTTAAAAACGTCTGCATCATCAATCCGAAAATCGCCCGAAAGATCGATCGCTTTAATATTTTTCGGCAAATTCGGAATCAAATTCAAAGCCTGTCCGTGCGGCAAAGCGAAAAATGCCACATCAATATTTTCGAGTTTCGATAAATCATCGGGCGCAATTTCAAATTTCAAATCCGTAATTCCAAACAGATTTTTATGAACTTCCGCGACAAATTTCCCCGCGTGTTCGTTTGCCGTAACCAAAACGATTTCCGCATTCGGATGAAACAAAAGAATCCGCAAAAGCTCGCTTCCGCCGTAACCCGAACCGCCAAAAATTGCAATTTTTATTTTATCTGTCATTTGATTTACAAGGAAACGTGCGCTAAACCTTCTGAAAAATCATTCGCCATATCATAAATTAGAGGAACAGCTAATTTTCCCGACTTATCAATATATCCGTTTTTGTTCTTATGTTCGTCCCAAACACAAACTAAACCATCTTTGAATTTTGAAGCATAAAAAAATTCAGTTCTTAAGATTACTTCTCCATTTTTATTAATAAACATAAAACTAGGATTTTTTTCCATAGTCGGAGGTTCATCAATTAAACCTGCAAGTCCTTCCGATAAATCATTTGTGTTACGGAGAAAATCATAATCAATGTCAAATCTCGGTTCGATAACAAACTCGCCTTTTGGATTGATAAATCCTAAATATTCTCTTCGATTTTCTATTATAGAAACTCTCGCCAGACCTTCCGAAAAATTTGCGGCACATTCAAATTGAGGTTCAATGACAAAATCGCCTGTTTTGTTCATAAAACCAAACTTCTTAAGTTTTACATCTTGAACAGCAATCAAGTTTTCTGAAAATTTAACCCCATAATTCGAGTCAAAATAAATATTATCTTTGCTGAAAGAATAACTTATTTCCCCGCTTTTTCCTAAAAAAAATATTTCATTCGCTTTTTCCGCAACAGCAATATTTTCCGAAAAATCGTATAGTTTATCAAAATTATCTTGAAAAATTATTCGACCACTTTTGTCTATTACACCTCTTTTTGCTTCACTTTGTCCGTAAAATCCTCGCTCTGAAGTCGTAACGACCGCCAAACCTTCTGAAAAACTTCGGGCTTCGGCAAATGGAGTTTCGATAACCACATTGCCTGATTTATCAAAAAAATTGAAGGAATATTTTGAATTTATACCAAGTGCAAGCCCTTCGTGAAACCCGTAAATAACTTGTAAATTACGAACTTCAAGACCAATATTTCCTTTTGTGTCAATAAAATAAGACATATTATTTTTTTGAAAACTCGATTAAATCCCAAAGATTGCCATATAAATCTGCAAAAACGGCGACTGTGCCGTAATCTTCGACTTTTGGTTCGCGGACGAATTTCACGCCTTTGCTAACGTAATTTTCATAATCGCGCCAAAAATCGTCGGTTTGGAGAAAGAGAAAAACGCGCCCGCCGGTTTGGTTTCCGATGCGGCTTTGTTGTTCTTCGCCGACTCCTTCTGCCAATAAAAGTTGACACTCAGAATCTTTCGGTGCGACTAAAACCCAGCGTTTTGTTTCAGATTGCGGCGTGTCTTCAAGAAGCACGAAATCTAATTTTTTTGTGTAAAATTCAATCGCTTCGTCATAATCTGCGACGACCAAAGCGATATGTGCGATTGATTGTTTCATATTTCTCACGACTGGAGCGCAAGCGTCCTCGCTTGCAAACGCCGCGTTTTTCAGCGGTGTAAAGTCTTTGCGTAAATTCAATCTGATTTCCGTGCGAACGCTTTTTCGCGCTCTGCGCTCATTGCAAGCGGGGACGCTTGCGCTCCAGTCAATTAGGCAAATGCCAAATCTTTTTGCTTTTCAAAGTTTAGCAATTCAAACAATCTGAAACCATCGCGCCGCGCATTTCCGGCTTTTAAGTTATAAGTTTGCTCGACAAAATCTTCACCCATTTGCGAATCCGTAACTGAACCCGCGACAACATCAATTGAAATTCCGAAATTTTTCAAAACCGCGATTCCGCCGATTACGCCGACGTAATCCGAAGCGCAAAAAACGAATGAATTTATCGCTTCTCTGATTTCAAAATCGCGCAAAACCGAATCAACCGCGTAACCGCCGACAATGCCGTCGCCGAGTTCGACGACGATTAAATCAGGCTCGAACGAATTTAGATGATTCAAAATCGCTTTTGCCACCGGCGCAAGATTTTCGACATCAACCGTCGAAGGCAAACCGCAATCGAGAAAACTCGCCGTGCGAATTGCGCCGTGATCTTCCATATTCAAAGTGTCGCGCAGACAAGC
>CALMEH010000343.1 GCA_937863115.1 uncultured Acidobacteriota bacterium | reverse complement strand
GACTTTGAACAATCACGCCTCGAAATCTTCAGTTACATCGAAGGCTATTACAATCCAAGAAGATTACATTCAAATTTGGGCTATAAAAGTCCACTCGAATTTGAACTGGAATTAAAAATTAAAAACGGAGGAATTAAAAGACAGTTTTTTGTCTAAAATAACTTGACCATCTCACGTGTTGTTGTCTTCGGCAATTAGAATTGACATTGTTAAAGTAAAAAAAACAGACCGTAGTGTTCTATATAATCCAATTATTTATGGATTTTTCCGTGCCGAAAGTCAATCAGTTTTTTACTTTTTACTTTTTACTTTTTAATTTGTGATAATCACCGTGCCAATAGACGAGCGGATTACCATCTTTGATTTCGGCGCGTTCGATTTCGCCAACAAAAATCGTGTGGTCGCCGCCTTCGTGCGCGTGGGCAAGACGGCATTCGAGCGCGACGAGCGCGTTTTCAATCACGGGAATGTCGGAAATTCCGGTTCGATATTCGATGCCGTTGAATTTATCGGAACTGTGGGAGGCGAATTGATTTGAATGCACTTCGTTTTCTTCGGCGAGAATATGCACGACAAATGCACCCGTTTCTTGAAAAGCATTGTGGCTTCCGGCGCGTTTGTCAACGCAGACCAACACCATCGGCGGTTCCAACGAGACGGGAGAAAACGCCCCGACCGTGCAGCCGCGCCAACTGCCGTCTGCATCTTTAGTCGTAACGACAGTTACTCCGCTCGGAAAACGCGAAAGCGCGTTGCGGAATTCTTCTTTTGAAATTGCCATAAATCGTTTAATTATGCTGAATTGATCTGACGACAAACGCCTGCGTTGCGCCCCAATCAGCTACATCTTTATATGCTCCATCCGCGTCAGCTCCACCATTCGTGCCGAGACTAACCGGATTTCCTCCAAAATTTGCATCAGGATAAAGCGTCCATTCACCGCTGATGACAATCGCCGAAGCAAATTGAAAATCGTCGCCGTTCAAAGTCAAATCAGGGTCGTTACTGCGAAATTCCTTCGACATGTTCTTATATCCGAATTGATCAAATAAAATTAGTTTTGCCATAGTTTTATATTCACTCCATTAGTGGTTTCAAAAGCCAAAAAGCACGTCCGTCAACGACATCGGTTTGCTGTGAAACGAAGCGGTTTTTCGCGTTTGACGGATAAATTTCGGCTGTAATTTCGTTGCCGCGATGCAGAATCGGAAAGTTTATATTACCGTCAAACGGACGATTTTTCCACTCTGTCCAAAGCGTAAAATCTTCCCCGATTGTAGCAATCAAGCTGTTACCGAATTCACTTAATTCTACATTTGGACGAGTTGCCGCAACAAGCGAAAAACGATTTTCGACGGCGCGTTCGGGCAAGCCGAATTCGGTTTCCCAACGCTCTTGAACTTGAAACGGAATAGCGGCAATCTCGCAATTTTGAAACGCGGCAAGCCGAAAAGTTTCAGGAAAAAGCGCGTCTTCGCCGACGATAATCGCAATTTTACCAAATTTTGTATCGAAGGTTTTAATTTCTTTGCCGAAATCCGAAATCCATTTGTGCCGCCGGAAACGATGAATCTGCTTTTGCTTGAAAATCATTCCCGTTTTATCAATCAAAATGCCGACGTGCGCCAAATCTTTTTCAGATTTTTCGACAATGCTGGTAACAACAAATTTATCACTTTTGCCGATTGCTGTTTGAATTTTTTCGATGATTTTTTTCGATTTTTCGACTACTTCATCGGATTGCAAATTTAAAATTTCCGCTTCGTATTTTGTTTCTAAAATCTGTAATTTGTAATCTGTAATTCCAACTAATTCGGGCAAAATAATTAATTTCGCTTCCGTTTCCGCAATTGCTTCAACGCTTTGACAAACTGCCACCATAATTGATTTTGCGCCTGGTCGATAATTTCGCTCGACAGGTTTTTCGGCAATCGGCGCGTAAATTTTAGGCTTCCGCGCCGCGAGAAAATCTTCGTTTTCCGATTCCGATAAATCAATATCGGCGAAAACCACATCTTCGCCCGTGCGCGTTGCTTTTGCTAAAACCGTTCCATCGGGCGCAACAATTTGCGATTCGCCTGCGCCTTTTAACGCTTCGGAAGAGATTTTCATCTTTGCAGCAAATCCCGCAATAATTTCTTTTGGAACAAGATAATCAACTTTGCACGAAGCCGCGACAAAAACTTTGTTCTCTGCCGCCCGAACCGGAATGTGCAAACTCGCTTCGTCTTCAGCAAAAGAATTCAAGGAATTGAGCAATAATTTCGCGCCACGAATAGCCAAAAGCCGCGAAGTTTCCATCAGCAAACCGTCGGCGCAACAATACATTCCGACCTTGCCGAACTCAGTTTCGATAATGTCGCCCGCAGTTTCCGCCCGTGAACAAAAATTGTTTTCATTGCCCATCAAAACTTGTTTATCGGCACGTCCAACCAATTTACCGTCAGGCGAATAAAGCAGATTTGAAACGGTCGGTTTATCGTTTTGTTTTTTGACGGTTACATTTATTTTAATATAAGTGTTGTAAGCAATAGCTTTCGCGGCAATCTCGCGCAAAAACTCACCACCCAAATCAAGCGCAACTTTGTCGGCATATTCCAAACTTTCATAGATCGCGCAATGATTGGAAAACTCCGGCAAAACAATAAAATTCGGCGCACATTTGCCAGCCTCGTCAATCATTCGCAGACAAGTTTTTAAGTTTTCTTCGACATTGGTGCCTATGCCAAATTGCACAACGGCAACTTTACAGTTCATAATTTTTTCAGTTGTTCGTTGCCCGTTGCGATTTAAAACAACAGACAACTGACCAAAAAACGGACTAATCGAACAAATTTCGTTTATTGAACGCGGCGGTCGCAAATCTCCAAAAAGCTTTGCCGCCCGTGAGCCAAGCGATTTTTGCGCCATTTTTGTCATTTTCCAAAACTTTTTCCGCCAAAAAAGGCGTAACGGTTTCGACTTTATCGCCTAGAATGTTGACAATTTTTTTCGATTTTTCCTTGCGCTCCGGCATTCCTTCGTAAAGATCATCCCAAAGGTCGGTTAGCACGATCCCGGGGGACAGACTTCCGATTTTTATAGGCGTATCTTTGGCTTCTTTAGTTAAGGCTTCGGTCAAATATTTCAAGCCGTATTTAGTTGCGCCATAAAGAGTTAAGCCGTTAGCCTTACGCCCGTCCGAGCCGAAGCCATACATATTGTAAAGTTCGCCCGAACCTTGTTTAATCATTTCCTTCAGAGCAACGTGCGAGCCGTTCATCGCGCCGAGCATATTTGTATCTGTAACATTTTTAATGGTTTCGGGCGACACTTCCCAAAAAGGAATGTAAGCGTTGGAAATTCCGGCGTTGTTGATCCAAGCGTCAATTTTGCCAAATTTTTCCGCCGATTTGTTCCACAGATTTTGCATCTGTTCGTAATTCGTTACATCACACGGCACAGCGTAAATGTTTTCTTTATTATGTTTAGCGGAAAGTTCGGCGGTCGCTTTGTCGCAAGCGTCTTGGCTTCTGCCCGAAACAACAACTTTGCAACCGCGTTTCAAAAATTCATTTGCCAAACCATAGCCGATTCCGCGTGTGCTGCCTGTAATTACAACTGTTTTCATTGGTAATTTCACCTTTACTTTGTTGCGAATTGCCAAACCGTAAATAACGGTAATTGCCCCAAAAATCCCGAAGAGCAAAAACGGTGCGGATTCCGTCCAAACATCAAACAAATATCCGCCGAATTTGAGAGCAGTCAAAATGCCTAACGCTCCGCAGAAACCGAAAACGCCGATTATCGAACCGCGAATTTCTTTTGGTGCGTATTGAGCAATCAAAACTTGCGAGACAATAACACCCGCGACTTCGCCGACTCCGACCAGCATCAGGGCTAATTTCATATTAAAGCCCAAAGGATTTTCGATTAAAAATAACGAACTATAACCGATTGCTGAGATAGCAACTGCAATAATGACAGCAGTTAAACGATTAATGCGATCTGCCATTATTCCAATAATCGGTGCCGCGAAAAGAGCGACCGATTGGACGACAACGATTCCAAGTTGAGCTTGACGTTGTGCGTCAGATTGGCTTAAACCGTTTTCCAAACTGTATTTTGTCAGCCAATTTGTCAGAGTTTGACCAACCAACGCCAAATCTCCGCGAGAAACAAACGCTGCTAAATAAGCCAACAAAATTGCAGGATGTTTCGCTGCTAAAATACCTTCTTTGGCGAGTGTCAAGAAACCTTTGCTTTCTTCTTTTGTAGTCGCTTTGCCGCCTTTAAGTCCAATTAACAGAATAATTGTCGAGACGAATGCAATTCCGCCGACAACATAAAAAGTCATTTGCAGACTTTGATTAAATTCATAACCGCGTCGCCCGAAAAAAGCGGGCAAACTGAGCAATCCAATCGCCGAAAGCATTGCTCCCAAACCGTTGAAAACGCCCATCAATCCTGTGCCTTTGCCACGATCACGGTCAGTCAAATAGTCAGCAATGACAGTTGAAAACATTCCGGTAATTGCCGAAGCACCAACCGAAAAAAGAAGTTGATAAACCGTTAATTCATCAAGAGTTTTGGCATTTGGAAAAAAATAACAAGCAATTCCGACCACTGCGAAACCAAACGCAAAGATTAATTTTCGCCCAATTTTATCTGATAAAACCCCGAAAAGCGGAACAAGTGCAAGGAAAACGAGTTCTTTGTAAAACCCCAAATTTCCCGAAACTCTGCCTAATTCAGACAAAGGCGTATTCAAAATTCCCGTCAAGACATTCGCCAAAATAAACCCGAAAAATGTCATCAACGACAACCCGAAAAGCGAGGCGTAATAATGCGTGGCAAGATTTGAAGGCTTTACGCCATCACTCAAGCCGATGCCGAGAAATGTTCGTTTTTTTGTTTGGAGTCCAGCCTTTAGGCTGTCTTCTGTTGAACTCATAAAATTTTAGCTCAGAGTCCAGCCTTCAGGCTGTCTTCTTTCATTAAACTTAATCTTGAATTTATTTAGAGAGTTTCAGCCTAAAGGCTGGACTCCTTACTTTGGACTCCATACGCTTAATAAATATCCCACTTTTTGCCGTAATCTAAAATCGGGTATTTTCGCCAAATTTCTAACGCTTTTTCGCGTCCGAATTCTTCTAAATACTTTGCCGCACTTGAAAAAAGCCAGTCTTGCCATTGGTCAACATAACCGTGATGAATCGGGTTTTGATGGACGTAATTGACGCTTGCCCAAAAATGTCGGTCAGAACGAATCGAACGCTCAAACGCATTGCCCCAAATTTGTCTGCCGCGAAGATTTTCCTCGCCGTTCCAATCAAATGACAGTCTGCCGTGAACTTTGCCGATTTCTTTGAGCAATATCTTTAATTCTTCCGTTTTTACCAAAATATGATAATGATTCGGTAAAATGCACCACGCAAAAATCTCATTATTATTATGTTGGCAAACTTTCAAAAGTTCGGATTCACATTCAGCTAATCTTTCTAAACTCTTTCCGATAATATGTTTATGCTCAAAACAAGTTCCTGTTATCAAATAACGATTTCGCCCTTTAAATTCAATATGAGGCGGCGAATGCCAAGGCAAATTTCGACCTTTTCTTTCAGCTAAAACTTTTTCTTGATCTTCTTTTGAAAGTTTTCGCCAATAATACATAAATTCAAACGTAAGGAGTCCAGCCTTTAGGCTGAAACTCTCTAAATAGAGTAATCATTAGGTTTAATCGAGGAAGACAGCCTAAAGGCTGGACTCCATACTAGACATCAAGACTGGTTTCGTCATTTTCATCCGCCAAATTGCAATTCCAATCAAGAAGAAGCAAACAAAAGTTAAGCCCAAAAGAACGGCAAAACGCGAAATATTTTCCGGCGTGGGGACATTGCTTGCACCGTGCAAACATCCGATTGCCAACGATGTCCAAATCAAATGCTCAATCTGCCATTTCGGTTGAAAACCTTCTTGCACAATCGAAACGCCAAGATTCATTAGCCCGATAAACCATTGCAGTGTAACTACGCTTGCAAAAACAATAAAGAAAATCTTGTCAAAATTGGTAAATTCTCGACCGATTAGCCAACTTCCGCCCAAATAAATAATCGTTACAGCCGTCGCAGCCATTACGATATTTTTAACTAAACCGTGAAATTTATTGATTGGATTCATAATAATTTGTTCGGAGTCCAGTCTTTAGGCTGAAACTCTCTAAATAAAGTCAAGATTAGATTTAACCAAAGAAGACAGCCTAAAGGCTGGACTCCATACCGAAATTCGGCGTTAAAACATCTTCCGTAGCTTGCCATTTCAGCACGCCAAACGTCATATATTGCAATTTATTCGACTTGTGAAATTCCCAAACGACCGACATTGTAAAATCTTCGTCAATTTGAAATTCTCGTCCGCGAATTTTCGTAGCTTCGCCGTGAATATGTTGTGTTGTGTATAACGCCCGACCATAACCGATTGAGTTTCCAAAGACTTGCGGACCTTCAAAGGTTTGTTTATTGCCGTTGCGATAGCGTGTGAAATTATATTTGCGATTGATAACACCTTCGATTTCAACGGTTTGCTCGGCTCGCAAAAGCGTCAAAGGTTTATGATGAATCGTAACTTTATTGGTGCCGACTTTTTGCTGATTATGGTCATAAACTTCCATCTCGCCAGTCCAAATTCCGGCTTGTTTGGCACTTAATTGATACTGTTTATTGCCGTTAATTTTCTCCGATTCGACAAACGCATCAATCCGTTTCCGAGTTTCTTCATTTTCGTGATAATCAAATGCAACTTGGTATAAACCATTGAAAACACAGTAAATAGTCGGACCATCATAAATCAAACTCGAATAAACTTGGAGGTCGCCATTGACGATATGAACCATCGTTCGCAATTCGCCCGTCCACGCCGGGGAATAATAAACCGCATCAACCAACGCTCCGTAAGGCTGCCCAGAACCGATAAAATCAGGTCCGAGATAAATACGGTCTTGGTCGCTGTCCATCACGCCAAACGCAAAATCCGCAAACTCCATCCGCGAACGCAATTCGCCCGTCGCGTCGAGCTTCGTGTTCATCGTGTAAAGCGTTTTTCCGCCTATATTTGCCGATTGCCGATAGACTTTGTTCCAACCGACGTGCGTTCCGTCCGGTTCAAAAATCGAAGGCTGTCCGTGCCATTCGCCTTCGATACTCTTTTGCCAATTTGAAGTTTTATCACTCATAAAAAATGTTTGGAGTCCAGCCTTTAGGCTGAAACTCTTTAAGTAAAAGTCAAGATTGAGTTTAGCAAAGTAGCACAGCCTAAAGGCTGGACTCCAAACTTATTGCAAACTTTGGGATTTCAAAATTTCCCGCATTTTCGCCGACATTTCCGCTCCAACTAATCTGTCAACTTGCATCCAAACTTTATCAACTTCGGGATTAAAGACGATTTCACGATTTCGGCGGTCGCGTTCAGCCAAATTTTCGCCGAAAACTTGAACGTCCACACCTTTTTCGATCAATGAAAACCAATGTTTTAGATAAAAATCAACCGAATCGAAAATCTTTTCAAACGCTTCTTTTTCCGCCCGATTGACCAACATCCAAGGCGACATTACGGCTAATTGTCGCGGATTTAAATGTGCTTTCGATAAGCCTTCGATTTGCCCTGCTTTTTCAAATTCTTCGCTCAAATTTCCATAAACTGCGTCAATATATTCAAGGTTTGCACCTAAATCCACACGCGGAATTAAGTCCAAATGAAAGGCGTAAGTCGTATCATTATTAACCGAATCGAGCGTAAAATGCGGAATCGCCGAATCGGTTTTGGTGAACGCAAAAATCATATGCGAATCAAGTTTGATAAACGGAACAGACATTCCGATATAAACTGCTTTCGACAATTTCCCGCCCGAAAAAACTTGCACTTTCCCAACAGGTTCGGGCATCATCGGTGAAGTTAATGGAATATTATCAACTTCCGTTAAACTCAGGCGTTTACGGAGTTTATCTAAAGTTGAAAAAGCTAAATCTGCGGCTAGTGTCATATTTTTTGTCGCGGATTAACGCGAATTACGCAGATTAAATCAATAAATATCCGCGTCATCTGCGTAAATCCGCGGCAAAATTTCTTTTTAATTTATAGCGTCAGAGCCTGAATCTTGCGTCGTCGGAACTTCTTTCATTACCCAAGCGCGGGCGAGTTCGGGAACTTCGCGGCGGGATGGCGAAGGAATTACAGTAAAAGTTCTGCCCGTCAGTTCAGAGCGGATTTTGTGCATATCAATTCCCCAACCTTTTTCGAGCAAACTGTTGCGTAATTTTCGATAAGCGATTTGCAAATTGTCCGATTTAACGTGCAATTCGGCGGCAATATCAAACGGCAAAATTTCGGGGCGCACTTCTTCAAGCACGACTTTATCCTGCTCAAAAACTTTCAAAACGCGCTGACGAGCATTTTTGTCTGCCCAATTTCCTTTGAAAAAAGTTCGCAAATTTATCCAGCGTGTAACTGAATGAAATTCGTCAATCGGCGTATGAAAATTGTATAAAACCATCAAACCAATCGGCAATGTAACCTCCAAAAGTGTAATGCACGGCATATAATAACCGGCGCGAGTCTTGACTGGTTTGACTTCTTGTTTTTGAAATTTCCCCCACAAACCTTTCGGCGGAGACGGTTCGATAAAAACGGTTGTTTCTGCCGAATATTCACCGTAAATTACTTCAAAATCAGGCACTTGCGGTTTATCAGGATTGCCGAACGAACCGCCGTGAACAAACGGCGCATGTGAAATGTCCATCGAGTTTTCGACGGCGCGTTCATAATTCACCTTCCAATAATATTCGCCTTTGATTTTCTTAAATTCGGGTTCATCCCAATATGGCAAAGCTGGCATCGGCGGACGTTCTTCTTCGGGCAAATCACCGAGAAAAGCCCAAATAAAATCATATTTTTCCTGCGTTGGGTAAGCGTCCACACGCGCACGATTCGGAATCGTTCGACCTTCCAAATTCGCCGGAATGCTTGAGCATTGACCATTCTTTTCGTATTCCCAACCGTGATACGGGCAAACGATGCAGCCGCCTTTCACCCAACCGCCCGACAACGCGCCGCCGCGGTGGACGCATAAATCCGACATCACTTGCGCCGTGCCGTCTTCCATTCGATAAACCACCAAATCCTGCCCTAAAATTCGTTGGCGTTGCGGTTTGGTCGTAACTTTATCGCTAAATTGTATCGGATACCAGAAGTTTTTCAGCATAATTTGTCTGTCTTTTGAAATTTGTTATAAGTTAATAACAAATTACATTAAAATTTATGCGCCGTCAAATAAATTTGAGTTGATTTTTTTGTTTGGATTGTATTATCTTTATAACAAATTTATGAAAACAGACATTATTATTGCCGGAGCCGGACCAGTCGGAATGTCGCTTGCGCTTGCGCTTGCGCGAGTCGGGATTTCGGTGATTGTTTTGGAAAAACTCGGCGAACTCAGCCGAGAAGCCCGCGCCAGCACGATTCATCCGCCGACGCTTGAATTTTTTGATGAAATCGGCATTATCGAAGACATTTTAGCAAATGGTTTGAGAATCGAAAGACTGCAATTTTGGGAACGTGCAACACGCGAAATGGTCGCCGATTTTCCTTATGATTTAATTGCAAATGACACGAAATATCCGTTTAGGTTTCAATGTCCGCAAAGCACGGTTACGCGAATAATTTTGAAACATCTCGAAGCGACAAGTTGTGGAAAAGTTTTGTTCAATCACGAATTTTCAAGGTTTGCCACAAACAAAAACGGTGTCGAAGTCTTTGCCGAAACGCCCAACGGTGAAGCGAAATTTGAGTGTAAATATTTAATCGGTTGCGACGGCGCGAACTCGAAAGTGCGCGAAAATCTCGGGCTTGGTTTTGACGGAAAAACTTACGAAGACCGATTTTTGCTAGTTTCGAGCGACATTGATTTAAGCGAAATTTTTCCGAATATGGGAACGGTCACATATATTTTCGATCCCGAAGAATGGGTAATTATTATGACTTTGCCGGACACCGTGCGGCTGGTTTTTCGTTTGAAACCGCACGAAGATTCGGACGAAGCCAAGCAAATAGAAAACGTGCAAAAACGCATCTCAAAATTCTTGGAAAGTAATTTAAATTATGAAATCAAAGCAGTTTCGACTTATCACGTTCACCAAAGAGTAACGGAAAAATTCCGCGCCGGAAATATAATTTTAGCCGGCGACGCGGCGCACATCAATAATCCGACCGGCGGAATGGGAATGAATTCCGGCATTCCAGATGCGCGAGATTTGGCGAAAGGCTTAATTGCAATCTTTAACGGCGCAGAAGAAAATTTATTAGACGAATACGCCGAAAACCGCAAAGAAACCGCCGTCAAAATGGTGCAAGCAATGACCGACAGCAATTATAAAAATCTCGCCGAATCGGACGTGGCAATGCGCGAAAAACGCAACCGCGATTTGCACGAAGCGGCGAATAATAAGTTAAAAGCTCGTGAGTATTTATTGAAAACGGCAATGTTGGCTGATAGGATTTAGGGCAATGATTTATGACGTAATCATAATTGGTTTAGGTGCAATGGGAAGTGCCGCCGCGTATCAACTTTCCAAACGAAATGCCAAGATTTTGGGCATTGACCGATTTTCGCCACCGCACAAATTCGGCTCGACGCACGGCGAAACGCGAGTTACCAGAAAAGCCATCGGTGAAGGCGCGGAATATGTGCCGCTGGCTTTGCGAAGTTACGAAATTTTCCGCGAAATCGAAGCCGAAACCGGCGAAGATTTGCTGACAGTTACGGGTGGCTTGATAATTTCGGCTTCGGGCAAGAAAAATGCGCTTCACGGAAAATGCGGATTTATCGAAGAAACCGTTGCTACGGCGCAAAAATTCGGAATTAAACATCAGGTTTTGAGTTCAGATAACATTCGCCGTGAGTTTCCGCAATTTAATTTGGATGGCTCGGAAATCGGTTATTTTGAAGACGATATGGGTTTTCTACGTCCTGAAAAATGCGTTGCAGCGCAACTCATTTTAGCCGAAAAAATAGGTGCGGAACTTCATCGGAACGAAACGGTTTTGCAGATAAACACGCTTTCGGGTGGTGTGGAAATCACAACTGAAAAAAACACCTATCACGCCGAAAAAGTAATAATTTCAGTCGGCGCGTGGATTGAAAATTTTGTCGAAAAACCTCTGCAAGATTTATTTAAAGTTTATCGCCAAGTCTTTTATTGGTTTGATGTTATCGACAATTTTGACGATTTCAAATCCGACAATTTCCCGATTTTTATTTGGGAACACGGACGCACGGAAAACGATTTCGTCTATGGATTTCCGGCGATTGACGGCGCAAACGGCGGTTTGAAAATCGCTACCGAAACTTATCTTGAAACCGTCAGTCCCGAAAATGTAAATCGTGAAGTTTCCCAAAAAGAAATTAACGAAATTTACGAGAAATATGTCGAAAATCGTATCATCGGCGTTTCAAAAAAATGCTTAAAAACGGCGACTTGTCTTTACACCGTTGCACCGAATGCACGTTTTTTGATTGACAAATTGCCCGAAAATGAACGCATCATTATCGCTTCGCCGTGTTCGGGACACGGTTTCAAACATTCGGCGGCAATTGGCGAAACCCTTGCACAACTTGCACTTACGGGCAAAAGCGAGATTGATATTTCGGCTTTTTCTTTTTGAAAGATTTTATGAATTTTATTGACGGAAAATCAAACGAAACGAATGAAACTTTTGCAGTTTTCAATCCGTTCACGGGCGAAAAAATTGCCGATGTTGCGCGTTCAAATGCCGAAGACGCGAAAATTGCGGTTGAATCGGCGCATAAATCATTTGCAGATTGGGCGAATCTTGCAGCTTGGGAGCGTGAGAAAATTTTGCTAACGTGCGCCGATGCTTTGGAAAAAAACGCGGACGAATTGACCGAAATTTTGATTGATGAAAGCGGAAGTTGTATCGCAAAAGCGAGATATGAAACGGCTTACACGCCGCGACTTTTTCGGGCGGCGGCGGGTGAGGCAACACGGCTTTACGGTGAAACTTTTCCGCACGAACGCGCAACGAGAATGAGTTTTGTCGTGCGCGAACCGATTGGCGTGGTCGTTTGCATTGTGCCGTTTAATGCGCCGCTGGCGTTGCTGGCGAAAATGGTGGCGTTTCCGATGGCGGCAGGGAATTCGGTGGTTGTGAAGCCTTCGGAAGAAACGCCTTTGATTGCGCTTGAGTTTGCAAAAATTTTGACGGAAGCAGGTTTGCCCGACGGCGTTTTGAATGTCGTCAACGGCTTCGGCGCGGAAATCGGCGAGGCTTTGATAACTGACAAAAGAGTTCGCGGTGTCGCGCTGACAGGTTCAACGGAAACCGGCAAAATCGTTGGCAAACAAGCAATTAGCGGAATGAAACATCTGCAATTAGAACTCGGCGGGAAAAATCCTTTGATTGTTTTGAAGGATTTCGACACGGCGAAAGCAGCTGAAATTGCGGCGGAAGGAATTTTTACGCATTCGGGGCAAATCTGTATGGCAAATTCTCGCGCGTTGGTCCAAAAGGAAATCGCCGACGAATTTTGCGCCGCTTTAGTTAAAAAATCCGAATCGCTTTTTCTCGGAGATTTGCGCGATGAACGGACTTTTTACGGAACTTTAATCAATTCCAAAGCAATCGAAAAAGTCGAATCGCACGTCAAAGACGCAATCGAAAAAGGCGCGAAATTGCTCACGGGCGGCAAAGTTTTAGACGGTTTGCGATATGCGCCGACGGTTTTGCTAAATCCGCCGAAAAATTCTCTCGCGTGGTGCGAAGAAACTTTCGCGCCGCTTGTAAGTGTTACAATAATTGAAGATTTAGAAGAAGGAATTGCGCTTGCAAACGATTCCGAATACGGTTTGAGCGCGGGAATTTTGACGCACGACATCCAAAAAGCGTTCACAGCGGCACAGCAAATCCGCGCCGGTTCGGTTCACATCGGAACACATCCGTTTCAATCAAATGCGCTCGCGCCAATCGGCGGCTACGGCTTGAGCGGCATCGGACGCAGTGGCGGAAAATATTCGGTTGAAGCATTTACCGATCAGAAATGGATTTCAATTGAAACGGGAAATTTACCTGTGAAAAGCTAAAAAAATATTTGCCCGCG
>CALMEH010000342.1 GCA_937863115.1 uncultured Acidobacteriota bacterium | reverse complement strand
CAAGATTAATTTTACGGACAGAGTATTCATAAAATAATTCTGTCCATTTACTTAGTTTATTTATTTTCTAAAACTGCCCTTCAAAATCAATATTTTCGAGATTATCTGTAACCGAAAGAACTCGCGGTTCGAAATTAAATCTCTTTGAAGCGACATTCATCACAACGATTCCGCCGACATCTATGTTATTGAACGAATAATAGCCGAATGTGCCTGTTTTTGCCGTTCGTATTTGACCATATTCATCGGTCATTGTAACGATTGCACCTTTAACGGCGCGACCGTCCGGCATTGCCACACGTCCGCTGACCGAAGATGTCGCGTTGAGCGGCGCAAAACAACCGATGTTGATGTCGTCAATGCCAACCCATTCGTCATTGCCGACGGCGTTTGCCGTGATAATGCGAAGATAAAGAATGTTATTGTCGGGATTCGGGTCAATCGTAAAATGCGGCAGAGTCGTTACAATCGTCGAAACTTTGGTCGCCGCGTTGCCGTCCGTTGCGTCGGTTACAAATGCCGCCGGAACATTCGTATAACTTCCCGTTGTGCCGCGCCGATATTGAAGCGCGACTTGTGATAAAGCATTATCGGCTGAACTTTCAATATCGCGGACTTTGTAGCCAACGGTAATAAATTTGTTCACCGGACAGCCGCCGAAATTAAGTCTGATGGTCAGATGCGGCGCACTCGCCGTGTCCGAACCTTGAAGCGCAACCGTTGGGTTAGCGATTCCGTCAAATTCGACAACGCCGCCCGTCAACAATGTGTTCGGGTCTGATTGATTGGCGAGAACCATCAAAGGTGTGCCTGAACCATCTGCCAAAATCGTTTGCGGATTAACGCCGGGAGTTGCCGTTAAACCATCGCCCGAAAAACCGTTAATTGATTGGACATTTGACCAATCGTTATTTACTGTGATTAATCCGGCGTTTGACCAATTTTGAACAAATGGGTCGCTCGGTCCGAGAAACCACGAAATATCGTTAACAAACAATTTTGCCGAAACTTGAAATCCGTTTCCGGTCAGCAGAATCAAACAGATTACTAATGCATAAACAGAAACCGTTTTTTTCACGGCAATGTTATTAAGGTTGCAAGTTAATTTTTTCATAAAATACTTTCTCAGTTTTTCTAATTTCTCAAAACGCCGCGAAACATCTGTCGGGATTCAAAGCCCGTGCGTTTTTACTACAAAAATTCTTTAGCTTTTGTATGATATTGCTAATTTAGCAGATATTCAGAAAATCTTGCAATTATTTTTTTTAAAAATTTAATTTTCTCTTTATTTATTTGAAAAAAATCGTTATATTTTATTTGCTTCGGTCAGACGGAAATCTTTTCCCCCGAGATTTTTAACGAAATAATGTTTTTCTTCCGCAAACCTTCGAATAATTTTCGTCATCAATACCGACAGCACGGTTTTAACTATTTTAAGTAGAACAAGTTAATTAACCGGCAAACACATTAATTTCAACTTGAATTAAACAATTTATTTGTGAAAAATAAGGAGCGCAAAATGAAAATAGCAACAAAATTACAACAGTTTTTTAAAAATGCAAGGCACACAGTTTTTCCTGTTATGCTCTGCTTGGGACTTTTTGCAACTATGGCGGCTGTAAAAACGTCCGCTCAGAATAAACCGTATGCCACGTTTCAAAAATTATGGATTGACTACAACGTAACCGAGGGTGGTGTGTAGGGAATGCGGGTTCACACAGCTTTCAAACTTTATAATATGAAAGGTGTTGATGGTTATCTCGCACTTTATTTCCAAACTCGAAACGGCACCGCATTGAGAGATCGTAACGGCAAATTTAACAGTTCAGAAGATACGGTTGCCGCTTATCGTGAAGTAACTCCGGGTTATAATCCGGCGGTTTATGAAGATTACGATATTTTTATGCCGTATAGTGAATTGGATTTGGATGCGGGCAATTATGACTTGCGAATTGATGCCAGCATCATCTACAAACAAGGCGGTTTGGTTACTCGTTTGACATATTACGACTTCGTTTATAATAATCCAGCCACGACCACAACCAAAAAACCCTCGGCAACCTTTGACGAAATGTGGGTTGATTACGATGTGCGCCAAGGCGGAAAATTAGGAATGGTCGCTCATATCAAAGCCAATGTTTTCGATATGAAAGGCAAAACAGGTTACATCGCTTTCTATTTCCAAAAGAAAGATAACACGAAACTTTTTACGAGCAATCAAACCTATCGCAGCAACGATTATGACCGTGAAGGACAAGTAGTTGCCTATTTCGCTATCAGTCCGGGTTTTGACAATACGGTCTATGAAGACGCTTCCGTATTTATGCCGTATTCAGAATTCAACGTGCCTGCCGGCAGACACGAATTGGTAATGGACGTTGACTTGATTGATAAAAACGGCGGATTGCTTCAGCATATACATCTTTACCCTTTTTGGTTTAACCGAAAATAATAGCCCAAGCAAAGAAAAAAATCCGGCTGAAATCAAATTTCAGCCGGATTTTTATTTGTTTTTTCAAAAATTAATTTCTCGAAACAAAATCAACATTTTTGAATTCGAAAAATAAAAATGTTAAAAACTTCTCCGTTTTTCTTATCTTCCGACTAATTGCAAACGTGCATTGGCGCGTTCAAGTTTTTCGAGTTCGGCTTCCAATTCTTCTTCCGTGCCTTTCCAACTGTTGACGATTTTTTCGGCGGCATCGCGCTCTTGTTTGACCAAAGCCGTATCAAAATCTTCGGTAGTTTCGGCAACATTCGCCAAAACCGATGCTTTGTTTGCCGAAACTTCAACAAATCCGCCCGAAATTACCATTTTTTCGGTTGTAATGCCGCGTGTGTATGATAAAACGCCCGGCTTCAACGACGAAATCAACGGCGCGTGATTCGGGAAAATCCCAACTTCGCCTGAAGCCGTCGGCACAGTAACCGAGTCAACTTCTTCATCAAATACCTTTTTTTCAGGTGTTACAATCTCTAATTTTATCATTGTCTTTTTAATTACGATGAGACTGAGAGACTGAGAGACGAAGCGATTTTCTCTTCGTCTCTCAGTCTCTCAGTCTCATCGTCTTTTTTCCTAAGCCGAGGCTGCCATCTTCTTCGCTTTCTCACGCGCTTGTTCGATTGTGCCGACCATATAAAAAGATTGTTCGGGCATATCGTCGCAGTTTCCTTCGAGAATTTCTTTGAAACCTTTAATTGTGTCTTCGACTTTGACGTATTCGCCTTTCAAACCTGTGAACTGTTCGCCGACAAAAAACGGTTGCGAGAAGAAACGCTGAATTTTACGCGCCCGCGCTACGGTTAATTTGTCATCTTCGCTCAATTCGTCGAGACCGAGAATCGCAATAATATCTTGCAAATCTTTGTAGCGTTGCAGAATCTTTTTAACGTCTTGCGCCGTGTTGTAATGCTCATCGCCGACAATTTGCGGGTCAAGAATACGCGAGTTTGACGCTAAGGGATCAACTGCCGGATAAATTCCGAGTTCCACGATTTGACGTGAAAGCGCAGTAACCGCGTCAAGGTGAGCAAACGTCGTTGCCGGAGCCGGATCGGTATAATCGTCTGCCGGAACATAAACCGCTTGAATCGAAGTAATCGCGCCCGTTTTCGTTGACGTAATGCGCTCTTGCATTTCGCCCATTTCAGAAGCGAGTGTCGGCTGATAACCAACCGCCGACGGCATACGACCGAGCAACGCGGAAACTTCCGAACCGGCTTGTGTAAAGCGGAAAATGTTATCAACGAAGAAAAGCACGTCGTTTCCTTGATCGCGGAAATATTCGGCAACCGTCAAACCCGACAGTGCAACGCGCAAACGCGCTCCCGGAGGTTCGGTCATCTGTCCGTAAACGAGCGAAACTTTTGAATCTTTAATGGCAGCTTTATCAACTTTCGTCAAATCGAATTCGCCGGTTTCTTCCATATGTTCATTGAAAGCATCGCCGTAACGAATAACTTTTGATTCAACCATTTCGCGCAACAAATCATTGCCTTCGCGTGTGCGTTCGCCAACGCCCGCAAACACCGAAAAACCGTCGCTGCCGATTGCTACGTTGTTGATAAGTTCCATAATCAGAACGGTTTTACCAACGCCCGCGCCGCCAAACAGACCGATTTTTCCGCCGCGCAAAAACGGCTGAACAAGGTCAATAACCTTAATTCCCGTTTCAAACATTTCAAGCGAAGTTGATTGTTCGTCAAACGAATGCGCGTGGCGGTGAATCGAAGATTTCGTCTCCGAATTAACCGGACCGAGTTCATCAACCGGATCGCCGATAACATTCATCACGCGACCAAGCGTTGCCGCGCCGACCGGAACGCTAATCGGTCCGCCGAGGTCAATAACCTTCATTCCGCGAACCATTCCGTCCGTTGGAAGCATTGAAACCGCACGCACGCGACCTTCGCCCAAATGTTGTTGGACTTCCGCGACGACATCAACCGTCGTTTCAACATCAAAACCTTCGCTCGAAATGCGTAAAGCCTGATAAATCGGCGGTAAATAATTGTTTGAAAATTCTACGTCAACAACCGGACCGATAATCTGCACAACTCGCCCGATTTGTCCGTTACCTTCATTAGCCATTTTTTATAAATTACTCCTAAATTTGTTTATCAAATAAGAAAAACGTCGCAATTCAAAACCTGTTAAAAGAAAAGAAAAACGATTAAATAACAAAGGAGAAAGATTATCACAAACAGCAAACGGCTTGCAATCGAAGATTGTGAGAAAAGTAACAACCTATTGCATCAAATCGGCTTTCCTTAAAAATTTACCGACTTTAAAAGTTCGTAATTTTACAATTACCGGAAAAATTTTAAACACAAAAAAACACAAAAAGAAACAAATTGAATAGAAACACCAAGCAATTTTGTGATCTTTTGTGTTATTTTGTGGTAAAAAAATTAATCTAGGTTTGCAAGTCGCTTTCCTGAGAATTTTATCTCCAATACTTTTTTATAGGAAACCCCTATTGCATCAAACCCATTTCCGCCAATATGCGATTGCCGTAAAAACGGCGGCGAACGCCACCATTGCGCCAATTATAATCCAAAAACCGTAATCGTGTTCAAAAAAATCGAGTTTCGTAAAATTCATTCCCAATGCACCGGCGACAACGCCTAAAAAGCCGACAATGACCGTAATATAAGTCAATCGTTGGACAATCTGATTTGTTTTTTCGTTGGCTTTCGCGGCATATAAATCAAAAAGCCCGATCACCGTATCGCGTGAACTTTCGATGACATCAACGGCGTTGTCGAAATGTTCGCTCAAGATTTTGAAATATTCCGAAGCATCCGAATCTTCTGCGGTGAAAAAATGGGGACGCGAAAGCGCATAAAAAACGTCGCGGTGCGGCAAAAACCAGCGGCGCAGTTTTGAAACATTCGAGCGAAGTTTGACCATTTCGGCGAGAAATTCTTCGTATTTTGTTTCGCCATTTAATATCTTTTCGTCCAAGGCATCAACTTCCGCTTCGATTTTTTCCAAAGCGCGAAAATAAGTAACAATATGCAAATCAAGTAACGAACCGACAAAACTTTCCGCGTCGAGTTCGCCGATATTCGTTTCGTCTTGTTCGCGTTCGCGAAGTTCATCGAAATATCCGATTTTGCAATCGCTGACGGTTACGACAAAATTTTTCCCGACGAGAAAATCAATTAGCAACCACCTTTATTTTTAAAGAATTTGAAAGAAAATAAGTCTGATCACTTTCGTTCGTTATACCGATTGTTTTTTCAAACTACAATTACCCAGCCATCGTCTTTCCGCCCAAAATAGTTAACACTTCGCCCGTAATATAACTCGAATCGGCATCGGACGCAAAAAACACGAACGATGGCGCAACTTCTTCCGGCTGTCCGGGACGTTTCATCGGCGTATCCGAGCCGTGTTTGGCAACATCTTCGCGTTGTTTGTCGGCAACATTCAAAGGTGTCCAAATCGGTCCCGGCGCAACGCAATTGACGCGGATTTTTCTTTCGACAAGCTGTTGTGCCAGAGATTTCGTAAAAGCATTAATCGCACCTTTCGTTGCCGAATAATCCAGCAATTCTTTGTTGCCTTCCAAACCTGTTTCCGACCCCGTATTGATAATTGCGCCACCTTCGGGTAGATGCTTCAGCGCGGCACGAGCCATATAAAAATAGCCGAAAACATTTGTTCTGAAAGTTAATTCAAATTGTTCGTCTGTTATATCTTCCGGCGATTTTTGATGTTGTTGATATGCGGCATTATTAACCAAAATATCCAATCCGCCAAATTTTTTTACGTTTTTTTTCAATCGCTTTTTCACAAAACTTTGAATCTTTGACATCGCCTGCAATCAAAAGACATTCGCCGCCTTCTTTTTCAGCATATTTTGCTGTTTCTTTCGCGTCAACTTCTTCTTCCTTCAAATAAACAATCGCCACATTCGCGCCTTCACACGCATATAGCACCGCGATACTTCGTCCGATTCCCGAATCGCCGCCTGTGATAATTGCGGTTTTATCCTTCAATTTTCCAGAACCTTTATAATTCGGCGCAAGAAAATTCGGTTGCGGTGTTATTATCGCTTCGATGCCCGGTTTCGGCTGTTTTTGCGCCGGCATCGGCGATTTCGGTTCGGTTGTTTGTTGTGTTTTTGCTTTCGGCATTTTTTTCACTCCTTTCGTTTATGTAAAAAAAAGAGGGCGCACGAAATTTTCCACTTCATGCGCCTTCTTTGAACTGAATTATTTTGTTTGAGTATTTCTCATTTTCCTTACTCGTTTCGTATCAAATTGATACTTTTCGTGCATTCGTTTGAGAACATTTGCAAATCCTGTTCCGCCACTTCTGCCCGGAGATTGGAAAAATATTTTTACAAAATACTGCGTGATTTTCTGCGAAGATTTTTCTTAAACCTTTCAAAACGATTTTTGATTTTCAGATTTCGGCTTTCCGAAACTTCAATTTCTTTTATTTCAACCGTCTTGATTTCCGTGATTTTTTCCGCTTTGATTTTTGATGAAAAAAGCGGCATTTTCATTTTCAAAATTTCTAAATCCCTGTTCATAAAACTTCCCCCTTTTGTTGTAAAACCCTTGTTGTGTAGTCGAAAGCCGATGATTTATCCGTTTTTCGACCGAAAATTTTTCGATAAATTAAGAATTACACATTCGCGCCGAAATTTAAAGGTTTTTTCTGCACAAAACTGTTAAATCATTCCTAAATTTTCGTTGACACGCTTTAAGCCTTTTAGTAGCCTCAAATTATTGAATTTATTTTTTTTTCACGAAAGGAATTTTTATTTTGAGCAATTTAAGAAAACTAGAACTTCCGCCGCAAGGCTTAAAAACGCTTTTCGGCGTTCAAGATCAAAACATCAAATATCTCGAAACGCTTTTCAGTGTTTCAATCGGCGCACGCGGCAATGAAATAATGATTGACGGCGACGCGGATCACATCCGCAAAGTCGAACAAATCTTCCGCGATTTTGCCGAACTTTTCGACGAAGGCAACCAATTCACCGACAAAGAACTCCGCGATGCTTTCAAACAAATCGCCGATGACACCGCATATTCGCTGAAAGATTATTTCACGCGCTCACGCTTCAATCCGTCAGGCAAAAAAGCCGTCGCGCCGAAAACTGCCAATCAACGCAAATACATCGAAGCGATTCAAGACAAAGATTTGACTTTCGGAATAGGTCCGGCGGGAACGGGAAAAAGTTTTTTGGCAGTTGCAATGGCAGTTCAAGCACTTTTTGAAAAAAAAGTTTCGCGGATTATTTTAACTCGTCCGGCAGTTGAAGCAGGTGAAAAACTCGGATTTCTGCCCGGCGACCTTCAAGATAAAGTTGACCCGTATTTGCGTCCGCTTTATGATGCACTCTTTGATTTGGTTGATAACGAACGAGTTACGAAGATGTTGGAGAAGCGCATTATCGAAATCGCGCCGCTCGCTTTTATGCGTGGAAGAACGCTCTCGGATGCTTTTATCATTCTTGATGAAGCGCAAAACACGACAGGCGAACAGATGAAAATGTTTTTAACGCGCATCGGTTTCGGCTCGAAAGTCGTTGTTACGGGCGACATTACGCAGATTGATTTGCCTCGCGGACAACGCAGCGGACTCAAAGAAGCCGAACGAGTTTTGCAAAATATCGAAGAAATCGAATTCGTCTATTTCGGCAAAAAAGATGTTGTGCGGCACAGATTAGTTCAATTGATCGTTGAGGCTTACGAAGACAATTCCGAAGACAATCCGCAAAATGACCGTTAAACTTTTGCAACTTAAATTAACTCAAGCCGTGTTTTTTACAGAAACACGGCTTTTATTTTAGGAGAAAAAAATTATGTTTGAAGCAAATTCGGCAGATGTTCGGCGGTTTTTCGATTTACTCGGCTCAGTTGTTAGCGGTTTGATTATCGGTGTTATCGTTCTCGAAGGTTTTTGCACAAAACCATATCAAATGAATAAAATCATTATTTCGCCGCTCATTTTCATTATGCCTGTTCTAGTTTATTTGTTTTTTTACAAATTGGTTTGGGAAAAATTAAATACAAAAGCCTTTAGTGGCAACCTTAATTTTGTTCTAATTTCGCTTTTGAGCGCATCGTTTTTATTTATTTTTTATTCAATCGTAGTGTTTAAGGAATTGCCCAAGCTATTGGTAGATGGATATTTATCGAAAATGATTTTCGCATTTGGTTTGGCAAATTTGTTTGCAATTGTGCCGATGGGATTTTTTTGGATTATTGGTATTCTAACTTCGTGGAAATTTTCAAAGAAAAATATTCTGCCGTAACAAAATGACCGAAATAATCAATAATCAGTGCAAATTAAAACTCGATTTGGAAATTTTTCAAACATTTGCTGAAAAAGCGATCGAAAATATTGAAGAAACTGAAAATAAATCAACAACGATAGCCTTTGTTTCCGACCGCAAGATGCGCGAGCTAAACAAAACTTTTCGCGGTAAAAATTCGACGACCGATGTTTTATCGTTTCCATTTGAAGCCGCCGAATTTGAAGTTGACGCAGACAATCTCGGCGACATCGTAATCTCGATCGAACAAGCAAAAAAACAAGCTGACGAAAATAATTTATCTTTAGAATTAGAAATCAAACAACTGATTTTACACGGCATTTTGCATCTTTGCGGCTACGACCACGAAACCGACAACGGCGAAATGAACCGACGCGAACTCGAGCTTCGTGAAAAACTCGGAATTAATTTTTAGAAAAAACAGACGATTGAATTTCAAACTCAATCGTCTGTTATGTTACTTCAAATTTATCTGCGATTTGGAAGATAATTTGTTATCTTTGAAAGTCGAAAAGATTTTCGCCGATTTTTCGCCTTCCCATTTAAACGAAGCGATTTTCATTTGTCCGATGGTTGAATTGCTGGTTTCCGTGCCTTCCGAACCGATGATTTTGACGGCTTCTTCGTAACTCATACCGTTGTTTATTTGGTTGTATTTCGCCAACGTCAAATCGGATTTTGTCGAAGTCGTTTCGCCGTCTTCGCTTTTCAAACCGGATTGAATTTTGGAACTCAGCGCGTCATTCTTAAAAACAACGGTTATCCGCGCATACTTTTCGCCTTCCCATTTATACGTTACGGTTTTCAAATTGCCGGACGAAAAACTGCTCGTTTCCGTCCCGCTGCCGCCTAAGATTTTGACGACTTCTTCATATTTCATCCCGTCTTTCAATTGGTTAAATTTTTCGAGCGTCAAACTCGAAGTAGATTTTTCCGTTGTCGTTTCGGTTTTTGTCGCCGTGTTTGAAACGGTTGTGTTATCGGTCTTGGTTTCGTCTTTTTTGCCCAAAATACCGCAACCCGAAACGACAAAAATCAAAACTATCAATCCAAATAAATTTTTCATATTTCCCTCTGATTATTTGCTGAATATTTTCGCGGTAAAGGGTCCTTTGATGGTCAAAACTTTGTCTTTTGCTTTGACGTTGACATTTATTTCGCCCGTAACCGTGTCGCCCGAAACGGAATTGATCTTTACGAATGAATCGCCTTTGTTAGCTTGTCCGCCGAGCGAAACTTGATAAGATTCTTCTTTTCCGTCTTTGAAAATTGTCAGATTCAGAAATTCAAACTCCATCGGACCATCGTTTGCGCCGCTATAAGTTGCGGGTTTGATTGGCGTTTTTTCGTTTGTTCCGGCTTCGTCGTGAATTGAAAGAAAAAGTTTGACCTGTTCGGGCGCAGTCAATTTTCCGTCATTCGCGCCGAGTGCGCGGGTAACTTCGAATTCATAATTACGAAGTGAAATCCATCGAAGCGCGTGATTTTTGTCGGCAACATTGACGTTTCCGCCATAAATCGCCTTTTGCGCCGTAATCCACGCCGATTTGGTTTCAAACGGAATTTGCTGTCCGTCGAATTTTATTTCGATAGTTGATTTACTGCCGCCGCAAGCCGTAAAAATCAAAGCCGCGCATAAAATTAATAATAGTTTTTTCATTTTTGTTCTCCTTAATTATTTCTTTTCGCTTAATTTCTTTACCGCATCGTAAAGTTCCTTCAAAAATTCGCTTGGAATCGCGCAACTTGCGCCATTTTCCAAAAAATCTTCAAAACTTTGCCCGCTTGCCGCGCCGCCGGCGTGCGGATTATGGCTGTGTTGAAACCATAAAACCTGCCCTTCGTAAAGATGAACGCCTTCATAGCCGTCCGCATTATGATTCCAAGTCCATTCTTTTTTATCAGTTTTCGGCGTTTCGGTTTTAACGCTTTCTAAATCTCGCTTTTCTTTCTGCCAAGTAGAAATCATCGGCTCGTTCGGCATTTGAACGCGCTTGAATTCTTTGCCTTTGACGAAACAAATTACCGTTCGTTCATCCGCTAAAACCTCGATTGCATCAATCAAATTACCGTTTGATTCGAGTTCTGCTTTTTCGGGAAAATACACCGTAAAAAATTCGTCTGAAAACGGATACCAAATTCCAACCCAATAATTATTTCGATAAATCGTAAGATCGCCTGTTTTTTCGGGAAGACTTCGGGCAATAAAAACGCCGATTGATTTTGAATCACTTGACCAGCGGAAAATTTCCGGCTTTCTTAAATCATATTGATTGAGCGCAAGCGTATGAATTTGTGATTCCGTTTCACGCGAAAAAATTTTTAATAAAGCTCCGTTGGTTTCAACGTAGAACTTCTTATTCGGCGAGATTTTTTTGCCCGAAGAATTGCTCATAAATTGGTTTGCAAACGGTAAACCGCTTGTATTTATTAGAACTTTAGAAATTTGCGAAACTGCGTGAATAGTTTTACCTTAGAGTTACCTGTAAAGTCCTTTGGAAAAAATTTGTTTTTTGTTTGCGCGATAAATGTCTAATAAAATCGGACGATTATACGAATTTGAGGGTTTTCGGCTCGATACCGAAACGCCCTGTTTGTGGCGCGGCGGCGAACTCGTTTCCGTTCCGCCGAAGGCTTTGCAGATTCTGGTTTTGCTTGTCGAAAATCAAGGCGAAATCGTTTCGCGTGAAGAGTTACTAGAAAAAATCTGGCACGAAACCTTTGTCGAAGAAGCAAATATCACTTACACGATTTCGCTTTTACGGAAGTCTTTGGGCGACAAAAAATTTGTCCAAACCCTTACCAAACGCGGTTATCGTTTTACCGCCGAAGTCCGTCAAATCAGTGAAAATTCGCTGACGGAAATCAAAGAAAATAAAGCGAAACCAAAAAGCAAAAGACGGTTTATTTTCATAAGTGCGGCAATTTTTTGTCTGATTTTGCTGACGGGCTTCGCTTATTATGCGTGGCAAAAGCCGAACGCGGAAAATATTCCGATTGCCAACCGAAATATCAAAACGCTCGCAGTTTTGCCGTTCAAAAATCTCGATAAAGACGAAGACAATTCGCTCTCGCTCGGTTTGACTGATTCGCTGATTTCGCGGCTCGGAAGTCTGAAACGCTGGACGATTCGCCCGTTCAGTGCGGTTGAAAAATTCGGTAAAGGCAAAAAAGATTCGCTCCAATTCGGCACGGAATTAAAATGCGATGCCGTGCTTGTCGGAACATTTCAAACCGTCGAGAATCGTCTGCGCGTCAATATTCGTCTGCTCGATGTGCGCGACGGAGCGCAAATTTGGACACAAAGTTTTGACGAAACCGAAGCCGATTTATTTATACTCCAAAGTAATCTGGCGACACAAGTTGCGGGTTCTCTCCTCGAAAAATTAACCGATTCCGACCAAAGACTTTTGGGCAAAGATTACACCGAAAATGCTGAAGCATATCGCGCCTATCTTCGCGGACGAACGATTTTTGAACGCCGTGTCGACGGTTTTCAGCAGGTGCTGGACGAATATAACAAAGCAATTTCGCTTGATCCGACTTTTGCTTTAGCTTATACGGGTTTGGCTGACCTTTTTTCACGACGCGGAAACGGTTTGTCGGGCGCGGAAAGCCAAGATGCTTTTAAAAAAGCGAAAAGCTACGCGCAAAAAGCCCTCGAACTCGACGGCGATTTAGCCGAAGCACATTCGTCGCTCGGACGAATCAAACGCACCGCCGATTGGGATTGGCAAGGCGCGGAAAAAGAGTTCAAACGTGCCATCGAACTCGACCCGAACAATGCGACGGCTTTGGCTTGGTATGCCCAGATGCTTTCGTCACTCAGCAGACACGACGAAGCACTCGCCAACATCAAACGCGCCATCGAGATAGACCCGATTTCGCCGTCCGTAACAGGTGTTTTGTTTCCCGTTCTCGAAGGTCGCGGCGAATTTGACGAAGGTTTGCGCCTCGCCGAAGAAGCGTATCTTTTTGACAAAGAAAACAGCAATTCGCGCCGTTCTTACGCGACTTTTTTGTATCACAAAGGCGAATATGGAAAGGTGATCGTGATTGCCGAAGATTCGGCGGCGAAAAATCCGAACGCGAATCACGTTTGGTTTTCGCTACTTTCAGCTTCGTTTCAAAAAATCGGACAGCCCGAAAAAGCCGATGAATATTTCAACAAAATCAAGCAGGAATCTCAAAAAAACACGAAACATCTCTATTCACTCGCCGTCAATTATGCCGAATTAAACCGCTTTGATGAAGCTATCACCACGCTCGAAAAATGTTTTGAATTGCGCGAAGAGCGTCTGATTTGGATGAACACCGAGCCTCGTTTCGGTGATTTGAAAACAGATTCACGCTTTCAGGCAATTGTTGAAAAAATGCGTCTCAAATAGCTAAAACTCAAGCGAATTATTGAAAATTTCGAGTAGCCTCTTCTTTTCCGTAAATATAGAATTTACTTTTTTGCGGTATTCTTTCTCAATATTAAATTGTTTATCGCCAATCAACATTCTGATTGGTTTTTCGTCTACAAAATAAAGTCGTTTTTCTACTACTTCTTTTTTCTCGAAATAAAAAATTAATTGTCCTTTCAAATTGAAAAGATATTCAAATTTTTCAATATTTGCCGAGCGTTTTGTTTCAATTTCGATCTTCAATAAACGATTCGGATAAGGATTTTTTTCGCGGTCGCCGTAGGTGTAATAAAATTTGAAAATCGAATTATAAATCCCGACCGCCGGATATGAGCCGTTATTTTTATTAACCGTCAATTCACTCAAAAACACGGAAGAATATTCGCCGTTTTCTTGGCAATCGGCAACTTTTTTGTTGGTTTCCAGATAGATTTTTTTGATTTCTTCGATTCGTTTATCGGTCTGCCCGAAAATTCCCAAAGCAAACCAGCCGATAATAAATATTAACAATAAATTTTTCTTCATAAATTCCACTATAAAACAGAACAATATTTTTCTTAAAAATTGCAAAAATATCGCCGGTTTATGATAATCTTTGAATTAAATTTATGTGCGATATAAATAAAAAAGCCGAAGCGTGTGTGATGGTAATTTTTGGCGCAACGGGCGATTTGACGAAGCGGAAACTTTTCCCCGCGCTCTATAATTTGGCGAAAGAAGGATTTTTGCCCGAAAATTTTGCAATTGCCGGCGTTGGACGACAAGAATTAGGCACGGAAGATTTTCGTTTGCAAATCTTAGCCGATTTGAAAGAATTTGTCGGCGAAAAACTCGACAAAGATTTGTCTAAATGGTTTGAAGAAAGAATTTATTACACCGGCGGCGATTTTGACGACGACAAAATACTTTTCAAAGATCTAAAAAATCTGCTTTCCGAAATTTGCAAAACTCACGAAATTCCGGCGAATTTCTTTTATTATATGGCAATTCCGCCGACGCTTTTTGCGAATGTCGCCGAAAAAATTGTCAAAAATGGCTTAGGCAAAGAAGAAAACGGAAATTGGCGCAGATTTATTTTCGAGAAACCTTTCGGCACGGATTTTGAATCTGCCAAATCGCTCAATACGGATTTGCTAAAAATCATCAAAGAACGTCAAATTTACCGGATTGATCATTATCTCGGCAAAGAAACAGTCCAAAATATTTTAGTTTTTCGCTTTGGAAATTCGATTTTCGAGCCGATTTGGAATCGAAATTTTGTTGACCACATTCAAATTACCGTCGCCGAAAAACTCGGTGTCGAACTTCGCGGCGGATATTACGACAAAGCCGGAGCGTTGCGCGATATGTTGCCGAATCATATTTTTCAGCTTGTAACGCTGACCGCAATGGAGCCGCCGGTTTCGTTTGAAGCAAACGCGGTGCGCGACGAACAAGCGAAAATTCTCGCCGCAATTCAACCGTTTTCGCCCGAAGACGTTTTGCACAAAACCGTTCGCGGACAATACGACGCGGGAACGATCGGCGACAAAAATGTTCCGGCATATCGCACGGAAGAAAATGTCGCTGAAAATTCGACAACCGACACTTTTGCCGCAATGAAACTTTCGATCGATAATTGGCGTTGGGCTGGTGTGCCGTTTTACGTCCGCACGGGAAAACGTCTGCCCGCGAAACATTCGGAAATCGTTGTGCAGTTCAAAAAAGCTCCGTTTGTTTTGTTCCGCGAAACTTCGGTTGAAAAACTCACGACAAACCGAAT
>CALMEH010000341.1 GCA_937863115.1 uncultured Acidobacteriota bacterium | reverse complement strand
AGAAAAGGTCAACAATTCCCCGACTTGGAAACAGAAATTTGAATAGGACCGTTACGGAAACCGCCGATTTGATGCAAATAATACAACGACATTGGGAAGTTGTTCGCAAGCTATCTGCAATCCGTTAATCAACACATCTGACAACCGAATCTCAGGCGGACAAAACTACTCGTATGATGCCAACGGCAACCTCACGCAAGATGCAACGGGCAAGCAGTTTCTCTACGATGCCGAAAATCATCAAAAGCAAGTCAAAGACGCAAACAATGTCATCATCGGCGAATATCTCTACGATGGCGAAGGCAAGCGCGTGAAAAAGATTTCCTCGACAGAAATCACGGTATTCGTCTATAATGGCGGTGGAACACTTGTCGCGGAATATTCAACAGCCATCGCGCAAACGCCACAGGTGAGTTATTTGACAGCCGACCACTTAGGTTCGGCAAGAGTAATCACGAATCAAAACGGCGCAGTTACAACACGCAAAGATTATATGGCGTTCGGCGATGAAGCAAGTTCAGCGCAGAGAACAAATGGATTAAACTACGATTCAAGCGAAACGCGCAAAGGCTACACAGGCTACGAGAAAGACATCGAATCAGGCTTGGAGTTTGCACAGGCGAGATATTACAACTCGATTCACGGCAGATACACTTCGATTGACCCGTTAACAGCGAGTGCGAATGTAAAGAATCCGCAGACTTTCAACAGGTATAGTTACGTTTTAAATTCGCCGTATAAATTCGTTGACCCGTTAGGACTAATTTCAAGTTCAACGGGCGCGTGTGGAAGTTGGTGTCCGGGTAATGGAAGTTCGCTTCCCGGTGGCGGTGGTGCGTTCAGCGGTGGCAATTATAAAGCTGAGGAAGAATCATCAGAAGGCACAGCCGGTGATATGCCGACTCAGCAAACTGCTGAACAGGCTGAAGATCCTCCACAAAGGTCAATTGATTTACTACCAAAAGAGATTGCAGATAAAATCAGAGAAGAATTTGGTGAAGGTGCTAAATTCACCTACGTAGATAGGGAGGGAAATACGAAGCATGTTAGATTAACTAATTCTAGTAAACTTGTTGATAAAGCTGCTGATGCCGCATTAAAGGTATATAAAGATTCTAAGGAACATGGGAATAATTTGCAGGTAACGGAAAACAATAATGGCGTTGCCCCTCAAGGAGTAGATTTAGCTGTAAATGAATCTACTCTTGATCAAAGCATTGGTAAACTAACAGATTCTGTAGGAACTGATATTTCTAATACCAATGTTGACATCGAAACCCTTAATGGGGGAAATATGAAGTATGAACCTGGTGGAAATGGTAAAATCGAAGTGGATGTAGCAAAAGAACGATTAGGAGGTATTTTGGAAAAAACTAGAAATATAGGAGTTCGTGATGGAAGAAAAAATGCTCCTACTCCACGTGTGCAATTTGGAAAAGGAGAAGCAAAAGGAACAATTCAGCCTGAGGTATTTCGTTATTGATTTTGGAAACAAGTGCAAATAAATTCTTGAACATTCGTCTATCATAGATAAACATTAGGAGATGTAAAAACAGTAAGTGAGGTTAGATATGAAATTTATCAGTTTATTAATTGGCTTAGTTATTTTAATTACAGGTTTTGTTTTGGTAGGTTCTAGAAAACCAACAGATTCAAAGGAAACAAGAAAACAATTAGAACCTTTGCAGGTCGTAGAAATCTACTGTGAGTTTGCTGTAAAAGGCGATTACGAAAAAATAAAAAACTATACCTCAGGAGTTCCAAAAGAGTATTTCGATGCTCGAAAAAAGACTTATCAGAAATCGAATAATACTACCTCCACTACATCTAAAGATTCAGAAGATAAAATTTTATTTTCTGAATCTTCAAATGAATTGGACTCGTTTTTTCTGCCCTCAATAAACGAAGTTCTTCCCAAATCATTGAACGAATATGATATTTTCATAAATGAAGTAAAAAATGTATCAATTAAAGAAAAGGAAGCAAGAGTAGAAGTGGAATTACGTTCGAAGCGAGTTGAAACTTATCGTTCTCAACAGCATTTTTTACTTTACCGAGTAAACAATGAGTGGAGAGTTTTTATGATAGTCTATCCGCCGACGTTTGATAAATATGGAATCTCGGACTGAGAATTTATATTTATAGTTGAATTTCTAGTAAACAAAACGCTATTACATTTTCAAGTGAACTAAAAAATAAGTAATAGTCTACTCAACTAAAAAAGAAACGCCAACAAAAGTAGTTGTCTGACAATCATCTCTTTTGCCGGCAAATTATTTGATAATGGAAATCATTTATTACTATGAACCGATAATTATTGAGGAAAACCGAAGTCAGATAAACGCTTTATGCAGAACATTCGACTGCATTAGCACAAACGCCGCAAGTGAGTTATTTGACAGCCGACCACTTAGGTTCGGCAAGAGTAATCACGAATCAAA
>CALMEH010000340.1 GCA_937863115.1 uncultured Acidobacteriota bacterium | reverse complement strand
ATCCCGACGGAAAACTCGCCGCGCCTAATGTCAAATTTGCCCAGATGGAAAAAACCGATGAAGTTGCCGAACTTTTTAATTTGCCGTCGGCTTGGGCGACTTTTTATGATTGATTTATCAGAACAGAAAGCGGTAGCGACTGATTTTCTAATTACTAAACCAATCGCTACCGCTTTCTGTTCTGATAAATTTCACCTAAAATTTAGCTATGGCGGAAAGCGAAAAAGATTTAACCAATCACAAAAAACAAACATTCACCGGACTTGCCAAACGCTTGACCAGACTTTCGAGTGAGCAGAAACGCGCCGCGCTCGAGTCAAGTGCAACTTTGGCAGGTGTAAGTTTGCGCGTCAGCCGCGAATTTGTCGAAGCCGTGCCGAAAGCCGCGAAAATTTTGTCGGCGGAAGATATACGAAATTGGGCGGAATTAGGCAGAAGATTAGCAATGGGAAACGCCGATTTGGGCGCGAAGTTTTTTACGGACGGCGTGAGCGGTTTGAAATTTGTGCCGGAAAAAGCGCGTCCGCTCGTTTTTCAAATTTGCACCAGACAATTAGTTCTGTCGAGTTCGATTGCGCTCGACACTTTTGAACTTATTCCAAGTCTTGCGAAAGAAATCAAAGACGACGAACTTTTGACCGAAATCTTAAAACTCGCTTCCGAAATTGCCAATCGTTCTGCCAAACACAGCGCGGATTTTCTGCAAAAAACTCCTTTAGTTGTCGAAAGTTTGAAAAGATTTGACGCTAAAAAAAACGAGGTTTCAAAATCGGTCATTGCGCTTGCGGCGCATTTCGCCAATCGAACAGGAGGAATGACGGCGGATTTATGGACGAATTTGCCCGAAGCGTTGAATAAAATTTCTGCTGAAAACGCCGTGCGCTTGATGGAAAAAGCGCGTGAGTTTTTAGAATTTGGCGGAAGCGTAACGCTTCATTTCGTTTCCGCCGGAAGCGTTGTTTTGCAGAAAACCGACGAAGTTTTTGAAGATTGGTGCGCCGTTTTGCAAATTATCGCACGCCACGGAAACGCCGTTTTAATTGCTTTTCTCCGCGCCACGCCGAAATTTTTCGGGCAGATTCAAACCTTAAAAAAGAAAAACGAAATCGTTTCAATCGCACGAAAAGTGGTAAATCTGATTTCGGAAATTGCCGAAAAAGACGCAGAAAGTGCGCTGGCAGCGTTTCGTTCGTCGTCGCAAGCCTTGAAAAAAGTTTCGCTCGAACAATTTGAGGAATGGGTTGAAACGGGTTTGATCGAAAAAGAAAATGCTTCCGCCAAAGCCCGAAAAAGTTATTTTGCGTTGGAAACACGCCAATCGAACGAGCTTTTGCAAGAAGCGCAGGAAGGTTTGCCGCTCGAAAAAATTCAGACGATTTTGCGAATTTATGTCGAAGGTTTAACGGGCAAAGAAATCGAAATCGCGCCGTTGACAGCAATGCCGCAGGAATCCAGAATTGGCGACGGCAAAATCGTTTATTTGCCGTCAAATGTCAACGAATTCAACTCGGACGAGATGGATTTTCGGCTTTACAAAGTTCTCGCGGCACACGGCGCAGGGCAAATCGAATTCGGAACTTTCGAGAAAAATTCTAAAAATTTGAAAGCTGCATTTGCCGAATTAAACGAACTTTACGCCGCAACCGCCGACGAAATTGACGCATTTTCTTTGGCAGGTTACATCGAAGACGTGCAAAAAGGCGAAAAGGCTTTGAGCGAAGACGGGATTAAAGCAGAACTTAAAAAACGCATCAAAAAATTGCCGAAAGATTCGGATTATCGAGCAGTTTTGCAAATTTTTCCCGAACCGCGACTCGCTAAAAAGATTTTCGGCACGATGGAAAATGCGCGAATTGATGCGGCATTAAGACGAAATTATCGCGGACTTCGCAAAGATTTGGATTTGATGCAGAAATTTTTGCGCGAAAAACGTCCGTTCATTTTCGATATTCCGATGAATCAAGTTCCGTTTGAACTTCTGTTTCAAATCACGCTCTGCGGCGGCGCAACCGACGATGCACGACAATTTTACGGTCAAATCGTGTCGGAAATCGAAACCGTTATCGAAAATTATCTGCGAAGTTTCAAAAATGATGATGTCGAAATCCAAAATCCAAAATCCAAAATCCAAAATCCGTCTGTTGCCGATTCTTTGATGGCAACGAGCCGTGTTTATTCGCTTTTTCAAAATATTACGCCCGAAGAAACGCAATCTCAAGAATCCGAAAATGAGCAAAAAGGCGAATATGCTTATGAAGATAAAAACTCGACCGAATCGGTGTTAGAAAATCAGGTCAAACGCGAACAACAACCGAAAAAAGCGCAAGACATAAAAGATTTATTTAGTGCGTGGAACAATTTGGACGACGACGACAACGAGCCGGACGATTTGCAGGGCGCAGAGGCTTGGGCAAATAACGAAGTGCCGGAACAGGCTTTAGAATCAGGCGATTTGGCGTTCTCTTACGACGAATGGGACAGAGATTTAAACGATTATCGCGTTGGTTGGAGCCGCGTTATCGAGAAAAAAGTTCGGCAAGGCGATAGAAATTTTGTCGAACTTGCGCGTTCGCGGTATCGCGGCGTTATTTCTTCGATTCGGCATCAATTTCAATTGATGAAGCCCGAAAATCTGACACGCATCAACCGCGAAATTGACGGCGAAGATTACGACTTAAACGCGCTCGTCGAATATATTACGGACAAACGCGCCAACAGTCAGCCTTCGGAAAATATCTACACAAAAAGACTTAGAAAACAGCGCGATGTTGCCGTTTCGCTTCTGCTCGACCAATCTTCTTCGACGGCGCGGACGATTACCAGAAATCCTTTGCAACCTTACACGCATCCGGGCAGACGCATTATCGAAATCGAAAAAGAAGGCTTGGTTTTGATGAGCGAAGCCCTCGAAGCCGTCGGCGATGTTTATTCAATCAACGGTTTCACATCCGAAGGCAGACGCAACGTAAAATTCTACGTCGTCAGAGATTTTTCGGAAAAATATTCCGAAGAAATCGAAAAA
>CALMEH010000339.1 GCA_937863115.1 uncultured Acidobacteriota bacterium | reverse complement strand
TTGCGAACCCACGCAATATGTGCAAAATTGCTGTCAATCGAAAGCCCTAGAAGCTCGGTATTCATCTTCTGAAATTCGGGATGAGCTTTGGCAAATGCGATAAATTCCGTCGTGCAAACGGGCGTAAAATCTGCCGGATGCGAAAACAGAACCAGCCATTTTCCTTTGTAATCGGCGAGTTTTTTAACACCGTGTGTCGTTTTTGCTTCAAATTCGGGAGCCTGTTCGTTAAGTCGCGGCATTCCCATCGTTTTTGTTTCGTTATTGTTTTCCATAATTTTTATTGCCTCCAAATTGTTGCTTACTTTATTTGGAATTGGCACAAGCCGTTGCGGAAACTTCCGTTTCGAGTCCGCCGTCAATCCACGCTTTTGTGCCGCCGGTTACGTTGAAAATCTTTGTAAATCCGGCGTTTTCCAAAACGCTCGTTCCCAAACTCGAACGATAACCGCTTTGACAAATAACGTAAGTCGGTTTGTCGGGATTAAGTTTGTCAATTTCACGCGACAAAATATCGAGCGGAAAATTAACCGTATTCGGTGCGTGTCCGGCGGCGTATTCTTGGACACGGCGAACATCAACAAATTGAACGCCTTCTTTCGCGGTCGCGTTTTTCGCTTCTTCAACCGAAACTTGCGTAATCGTATTTTTGTCGTCAGCAAAATCCTTCATCAAAATAAAACCTTTGACGGTTTCGATTCCGACTCGCGCCAAGCGCATAAACGCTTCATCAACTTGCTCTTGCGTATCAGCCGCAATCGCAACCGACGTTCCGATTGGAATCAGCGTTCCCGCCCAAGATGCAAATTGTCCGCCGAGTCCGATGTTTATTGCGTTCGGAATATGCCCTGCGCCGAATTCCGAATTTTGGCGAATATCAACCAACACGCCGTCAAATTTTTCGATTTCTTCGGTTGAAAGCGCAACAGGTTGCGGCAAATCTTTCAATGAAACAGAACCTTTCAAATTTTGCGAAGCACTAACCGGAAAATAAGCCGGAACTTCGGGCTGATCTTCCGCAACGACTTTGATAAATTCTTCCTTCGTCATCGGTTTCAACGCATAATTCGTTTTTTTCTGTTCGCCGAGCGTTGACCAAGTTTCTTTTGAAAGCGATTTTCCGCACAAACTTCCCGCGCCGTGTGCCGGATAAACTTCGGTTTCATCTGCAAGCGGCAAAATCTTTTCGGTCAACGAATCGTAAAGCATCGCGCCCATCTGTTCCGCCGTAAATCCTTTTGAACCAACGAGATCGGGACGACCGACATCACCGATAAAGAGCGTGTCGCCCGTGAACATTTTTACGGGTTCATCTGCATTTTCCGTATTTTCCGCCAAAATCGTGATTCCTTCGGGCGTGTGTCCGGGCGTTTCGAGAAATTTCAATTTGATTTTACCGACATTCAATTCATCGCCGTCTTTAACTTTAAGAGTCGGAAATTCCGTGTTTGCACGTTGCCCGAAAACAATTTCCGCGCCCGTTTTTTCAGCTAATTCGATATGTCCCGAAACAAAATCGGCGTGTGAATGCGTTTCGATAACGTATTTGATTTTTTGTCCGTTGGCTTCCGCTTCGTCAATGTATTGTTGAATATCGCGTTGCGGATCAATAATCGCCGCTTCCGTTTCTGAACCGATATAATAAGAAGCGTGTGCTAAACATCCCAGATAAAATTGTTTGAATTTCATATTTTTATTTCTCCCAAATGATTAATTTCTTTTTTCTGATTCCAAGGCATTTTCGCCAATATCATTCCCATTCCGCAGGTGTTCGTAATTGCCGCAAAAACTAATCCTGCACCGATAAAACCTGCAAATCCAATAAAATACGGATGCACGAAGACAGCCAACAAAACTCCGATCAGCACAAATAATCCGGCGGTGAAACGAACTTGACGCTCTAAATCCCAGACCGCATTTTCGTGTTTCTCAATCGGCAGATTTGCCTGTTTCCACGCTTCGGTTCCGCCCGCGACATTAACGACATTCGGAAATCCGAGTGCTTTTAATTTTTTTTGAGCTTCACCGCCGCGTTTTCCGCTGCGGCAAATCACATAAACCGTGTGATCGTGGTCAATTTCCTGATGCCGTTTTTCGATTTCGCCCAGCGGAATCAGCTTTGCTCCCGGAACTCGTCCGCTCGCAAATTCGGGAAATTCCCGCACATCAACCAGAGTCGTGTTGCTTTTACCCAAATTTTCTTTTAATCCTAAAATCGTGCATTCGCTCATATTTTCTATTGTCTTCTCCTTGAATTTTTTTGTATTGTAGATAATTGCTTTTATTGCTATATGCTTAAATAGTTATGTTTGGTCGCAAAAATTTTTAGGCAAGTGCCATAATTTTCGACTGATTTTCTGTCTGAACTTTCAACGAATTGCAAACCGTGTCGCACATCGCAAAAATGCTTTCATCGGCAATCGAATAATAAACGGAATTTTTTTCCTGCCGTCTTTTCAAAATTCCCGCTTCCTGCATCACCCGCAAATGTTTTGAAACATTCGGTTGAGTTGCGCCTGTCGCCAAAACAATTTCGCCAACCGAGCGTTCTTCCGCGCCGAGATTTTGCAAAATCTCCAACCGAAGCGGCTCAGCTAAAACACGAAACCGATTCGCTATCAAATGTAATATTTCGTTTGTTAATTTCTTCTTCATAACCAACAAGAACTATATTGCCATATAGCAATATAGTTTGTCAACTGCATTTACAATTTTTTTTTGCTGAGATTGATTTCTCGTTTTTCCAAGTATATTGCTATGCTACAATGTAGTTATTTTCCAATTACTAAAAGGAAATCTTCAAGATGAAAAAAAAGGAATTAAATGATGAAGCACTTGAATTAATCGCCAGCCGTTTTCGTTTATTGGCTGAACCGATGCGTTTGAAGATTTTGCATACGCTCAGCGAGAAAGAAATGAACGTCAGCGATTTGGTAACGGCAACGGGCGCAAATCAGGCAAATATTTCAAAACATCTCGGAATTTTGCTCGATGCCGGAATCGTTTCGCGCCGCAAAGAAGGTTTAACAGCAAATTATCGAATCGCAGACGAAACCATTTTTGAACTCTGCGACACAGTTTGTTCGCGCTTGAAAACCCAACTTGAAACCCGCCAAAGCGCATTGGCAAATGTCTTTTAAAATATTTAAGTTCGATGAAAATTTCGCTCAATATCTTTCATTGTCAGACGCAGAATCACAGGTCGTCCGTGCGGGCAAGTTGTTGGTGATGAAGTAGTTAGAAGTTTATCTATCATCCATTGCATTTTTTCGAGCGTGAGTTTCATATTGATTTTTACGGCGGCTTTACACGCGAGCGATGCGGCAATGTCGTCGCGCAGAGTCGCTTTTGCGCCGCCTTGTTTTTCTTTTTCAATCGTGTCGAGAATTTCCGACAACAAATTTCGCGCTTCTGACGGCGGCAAATCGGTCGGAACAGATTTTATCGCTACCGTTCGCCCCGAAAGCCGCATCAATCCAAAACCGCAATTTTCCAATTCTTCTTCGACTTCCGAATACGCGGCGGCTTGTGCAGGACTTAAATCAATTGTTTCAGGCAGTAAAAGATTTTGCGATTCGATTTTTCTTTCGGTTTCCTTGCGGCGAAATTTATCAAACAAAATCCGCTCGTGTGCGACGTGTTGATCGATCAAAAGCAAACCTTCGTCATCGGTCGCAATAATAAAACTTTCGTGAAGTTGTCCGAGCGAACGGATTTTCGAGCGTGAAAGTTGTTCGATTTCAACCGATTTCGGAACATTTGCGGCAGAATTTACGATCGGTGTATCGATTTCAGATTGCGAATTTGAAATTGCGGATTTCAAATTTGAGATTTCAGAAACATTTGTTTGTTGAAATTGCAGAATGTTCGATTCATCTGAAAAAGGTCGATTTACAGAATCCAATTCTTCAGCTTTTTTCTCGAAGTCCGTCGAAAAAACATTGTTCTCAAACTCATTTTCAACAAACAAAGATTGTGTTTTTGTTTCGCTGTTCGTTTCAATAATTACGCCTGATTTTTCTTCCACCGTTTGCCCAGTTCGGGCAGTTTCGCTGAATGAAATATTTGCATTGTCGTTATCTGAAATTTGAAATTCAATTTTGCCTTGTTCAACAAATTGAGGCTCAATTTGTAATTTGTAATCTGAAATTTGAGATTTGTTCTCTAATTCCACACTTCTTATTTCCAACATTTCTTCCCTCACAATTCCCGCTTTTGCTAATGCGCCGCGAATCGCTTCGGCGATAACTTCTTTGACTGCTTCACTTCGGCGGAAACGAACTTCGGTTTTCGCGGGATGAACATTTACGTCAACTTCTTCGAGCGGAATTTCCAGAAACAAAAACGCAACCGGATAAACGCCGTGCGGAAGAACTGCGCGAAAACCTTCCAAGAGTCCGCCGGTGATGATTTTATCTTTTACAAATCGTCCGTTAATGAAAAAATATTGAGAATCGCGTGTTGTTCTTCGCTCTCTCGGCGCAGAAACAAAACCTGTTACTTTTGCAATAAATTCACGCCCGCCTTCGACTTTCAGAAGACTTTCGATTAAATTTGCGCCGAAAATTTGAAACGCTCGTTCGCGCAAATCTTTTGCCGGAGAAACGCGCAAACTCTCGCGTCCGTTGGTTGTAAGTGTAAAAGCAATTTCGGGATGTGCCAGCGCGTAATGCTGAATTATCGAAATCAGATGATAATTTTCCGTCGCTTCCGAGCGCATAAATTTGCGCCGCGCCGGTGTGTTAAAAAATAAATCTCGAACGCTCAGAGTCGTTCCCCCATTTCGCGCCGCATCTTTGACATCAATCAGTTTTCCGCCTTCGATCAAAACTCGTGTGGCAGTTTCTTGTTCGTCCGTTTTCGTGATTAGTTCGACTTTTGCAACCGATGCAATCGAAGCCAAAGCCTCGCCGCGAAAACCGAGCGTTTTTATTGCGCTCAAATCTTCCAAAGTCTTAATTTTCGATGTCGCGTGGCGTTCAAAAGCAAGAATTGCGTCGTCGCGTTCCATCCCGCAACCGTCGTCGGAAATACGCATCAAACGCCGTCCGCCGAGTTCGATGTCAACCTGAATTCGTTTCGCTCCGGCATCAATCGAATTTTCACAACCGAAGCCGGACGCTCGACACCCTCCCCCGCCGCGATTTGATTCGCCAAATTGTCAGGTAAAATTTTAATTCTGTTCATTATTCAATATACCAAGGCGGAACGCGAACTAAAGTTCGCGTTCTGTCCGATTGTCTAAAATCTTATAAAAAGATAATTTGATGTCCTGTTTCGTCTAAATTGATCGCATTATAAACCCATTCGGTGAAATTTTCGCCGTAGAGATTCAGAAAAACAAGCACATTTAACGTCCTTTCCTGCAAAGCATCGTTCGGTAAAACGGATGTGAAAAGTGTTTTGAGACGGCGATTGACGGTTTCATTTTTTAAGATTTCGGCACGATGATATTTTTTTCGCAATGCGCTGATATGCCAAAGAATTTTTTCGCGTCGTTTTGCCAAACTCATCGCAAGTGTGGGTTCGGAAATGCTCAGATTTTGATTAAGCAGATTTAATTGCGCGTTGATTATTTCTTCGGCTTCGACAAAGATTCGTGCAGTTTCTTGGTTCAAATATTTTTCGGCAATTTTTGCTTCGATTTTGGCTTTCCCATCAAATAAATCTAAAAACTCCACTTCATATTTTTCAAGTGTGCGGCGATTTTTCGGCTCAACAATCGTAAAGCTCGCACGATGTCGAATCGGCGTAACGGGGCGATTTAAGATTTCGTAAATTACTGCATTTTGCGCGAAATATGCGATTTCCGCGCCGCCGCCGAAATAGGTTAAAGTCGGCAATAAAAAATCTTGCACAATGGGACGCATCAGCGCATTCGGGCTTAATGTTTTCGGCAAATTTTCAGCAATTTCTTTTAGTTCGTTATTCGTAAATTCAGTTTTCGATTTTTGGATTTTTACATTTCCGCTCTGCAAATCGCGGCGCATCGCTTGGCGCGTTTCGTCTTGATAAAAGAACGGAAAGAAATTTTCTTCGACCAAAACTTGCGCCGAATAATCTTTCAATTCATCGTTTCGACGCAAAAGCGCAGACGCAATTTCTTCAGATTTTTCAACTGCTTCGGAGAAAATCGGTGCGGAAAGTTTTTTGAGTTTTTCGTCTAATGGTGAAAGAAATATCAAACCATAGTCAGCGAAAATATGCCCCAAAAATTTGGCAAATGCTGTGCTGAAAGTTTCGCCGGATTTGTAGGTTTCTTTTATGTTGTTTTTTATATTTTCAGTAAAATCGGTTTGCGGTAAGTTTAGATTTTCGATTGTTTCAATGATAGTTTCGTCCAGTTTAATGAAACCGACGGCAGAGTTTTCTTGGTAAGTTCGCGGCGCGTTTTCAATTGAGGCTAGGCAGCCCGCTAACCCAGGCTGTTCCGACAAAATATAAGTTTTCTTGACTTCATCGAAATCGTGATCTTCTTCTGCAATCCAAAATACGGGAACGGCTTTAATATTTTGACGGCGCAAATCTTCGCACATTTTGACTGCCGAAAGTGCTTTGTAAATCGTATAAAGTGATCCCGAAAAAAGTCCGGCTTGTTGTCCTGTAACAATTGCCAAACAATCTTTTTCGCGCAATAGTTCGATATTTTCAAACGTCTTTTTTCCTGTGCCGAAAGATTTATTCGTTTCCGCCAACGCATCGCAAAGTGTGTTTCTGTCCGTTTTGTAATTTACCAAAACTTTTTCGGCAAATTCTTTTAAATCCGTATTTTTTTCGGGATAAAATTTTGCAATTTCCGGCAAATCCGCCTGAAAATCAAGAAAGAGTTTTGATTGATGCGGAATTTCCGCGAATGGAATTGATTCGACCTTCAAAGAATTTTCCTGAAAAGTCTGCGCCATTTTTTGACTCATCTAGTCATTATAAAGTTGAAAGGTGAAAAAGTGAAAAGGTGGAAAAGTGAAAAAGTCGGCGGAAAACTCCAACCGACTTATTCACTTTTTATTTATTACTTTTTACTTTTTACTTTTCCTCGTTGCCGCCTGTAACGCGCGGACGGGTTGTGCCTTCGTTTGAACTCGAACTTTTCGCGGCTTCGCGTTCAATTCGGTAAACACCTGATGAATGCGTTCCGGCAAAAATGCGGTTTGAATCCGTCGGGTCAAAAGCCAGCGACCAGATGCGTTTGCTCGGCAAGTTCATATTTTTATCCAAACGTCTCCAGTTTGCTCCGGCATCGGTTGAATAAAAAATTCCGCCATCGTTTTCCAAAGAACTTGAAACATAAACTTCGTCCGTATTCTTCGGGTTAATCAATATGCTCGTGTAGCTTCCGAGCGGTAAATTTCCGCCGCGCCGCGTCCACGTTTCGCCGCCATCGCGCGTAACATATAGCGTCTGGACTGTGCCGATATAGACGGTTTCAGGTCTTGACGGTTCGGAATTTATCGAAATAACCGGAACATTTTGCGGAATGCCTGAGGGAGTTTTCCACGTTTTGCCTTTGTCTTCCGAATACATTACGCCCGAAATTGCTGTGCCAACCCAGATTTTATTCGGCATTGAAGGCGAAACGTGAACTGAAAAAATATTCGGTTTGACATTTGTGCCAAACGAAATTCTTTCCCAACCTTTGGTTACATCATAACTTCGATATAATCCCGTATCGGTTGCCGCCAAAATGCCGTTTTTGCCGTCTTCGGTGCTTGTCAAAATTTTGACTTTTTCCTTCAAAGCAAGAATTAATCCCGCGGTGGCGACAGGTTTAACCGGCTTTTTCCCAACGGGTTTCGGCGCGTCTAAAAATGTCCAATTTACGCCGCGGTCGAGTGAACGGTAAATGCCAAGATTCGTGGCGAGATACATCGTATTAGCATTTACTCTGTCTTGCAAAATCGAAAACGGAGCGATTCGCACACCATCAAGATTTTTATTTTGAACCCAAGTTTGTCCGCCGTTTTCGCTTATGAAAACAAAACCACCGCCGGTTGCTGTGTTTTTTGTCGTTGCATAAAGCCGGTTGGCGCGTTCGCGGTCAGCCACGATATTGTATGTAAACCGGCTCGAAAAATTTTCGTTTGATTGGTTGAAACTCTTTCCGCCATCTGTCGAAGTCATAATTCCGTAGTTGTTCGTGCCGATATAAACGCGGTTCGGTTCATCGGGATGAACGGTGATGGAATTTATTTCGAGAGCTTTGGTCGTGGTGATAATCCACGATTTGCCGCCGTTCGAAGTCATCCAAAAGCCTTCGGTCGTGGCGGCGAAAATCGTTCCGGGCATTGAAGGATGCTGAACGATGTCGCGTGTGCGGCGCGATTGCGACGGAATGCCTTGAACTTTTTTCCAAAGTTCGCCGCCGTTGTATGATTCGTAAATTCCGCTGCAAGCCGAAGCAATAATATGCTCGGGGTCTTTGCTGTCAATTGTAACTGCAAAAACATCGGAATCGTCAATCATTCCTTTAACAATCAATCGCCACGTTTTTCCGCTGTCCGTCGTTTTGTAAGCTCGCCACCAAGTTCCGGCGTAGATCGTTGACGTATTTCGCGGATCTATCGCCAATGAATCAATATTCTTCGGCATTGTCGAAGATTCGATTTTTTTGAAATTTTCGCCTGAATCCGTTGAAATCCACACGCCGTCAATTGTTCCGGCAAGAATAACATTCGGATCAAAAGTTGATTGCGTCATCGAATGAATTGATTCTTTTTTCAAATCCTTGGCTTCTTTCCAAGTCGCGCCACTGTCGGTTGATTTGAAAAATCCGCCCGGTTCTTTGTGACGATGCCCCGAAGCGTAAAGAATTTTCGAATCGCGTATATCAACTGTCAATTGATCAAGAATAAGCTGCGGACGATTGAAATTTACAAGCATTCGCCACGTTTTTCCGGCATCTGCCGAAGTATGAATCTGTCCGTCGAGCGTTGTCGCATAAAGACGGTTTTTATCACGCGGATCAACGGTTACGACACGCACGTCGCCGCCGTTCGGTCCGACAACATTGAGTTGTTTGACCGTAATCGTTTCGCTTTCGTTATTAATGGCAAAAACGGCGTTAATGCTGAAAATCGCCAACGCAAAAGCGTAAACCAAAATATGGGAGCGTTTTTTATTTTCTGTCTGTATTTGTAATTTCATATTATTGTTGCAATGCTCTAGGACTGATTTTCTCGGGAGTTTTGCGTTAAGAATACACGCGCAAAATTTCAGATGCGGCAATGCCGTCCGATTGTTGCTTTTATTCTCGCATAAACTGTTAGGAAAGTTTTACTTTTGACTGAGCGCACAGTCGAAAAGTTGTTTTTATCATACACAACTCTAAGGGAATTTTCAAAGTTTATTTTTTGAAGATAGTGTCCTAATTGTGTTAGTGAAGATTTATTACCACAAAACTGCACGAATTTACTGATTTTCATTTTTGGTATTTTGTGTAATTTTGTGGTTATCTCGCTACAAATACACAAGACAGCAAAAGCGGATGAGATTTCGTTATCCGAAATCTCATCCGCTTAGGAAATGTTCACGTTCGGTTATGAACGTGAAGCTAAATTATTGAATTACGGCTGCGGAGCTGTTGCACCTGCCGGAACAATCCAGAATTTCGTAATTGTTCCTTCACCCGTATTTCCACCATTGACAAATACTACACGGCTCGGATCATATTTACGGAATTTAATTGCAGCTTTAATGATTTGCTCACGTCTTGCAATTTCTTTCGGTGTTCCGTAAGTAATGATATAACCTGTTGCACTCGGATTGTTATTCAGTTCGATATAGAAATTATCTACCCGAATCTTAATATCATCCGGTTTAATACATTTCGGATTGCTGTTAGCATCGCAAGTATCGAACAAATAAGGCTCCGGTAATTTCGCAACGCTTCCGGTTTCGTCATCTCTTACATCACAGGTCGGACAATTACCGCGTCCCAAATCAATAACTCTGACTGTTGCCGTAACATCTTGACCAGCCATGCCAGCCGTTCCGACTCTGATTGTTGCGGAATCGCTGCTGCCTGAAATTTGACCGTTTGAAACAGTCCAATCATATCTGAAGTTGCCTGAACCGCCGCTGACGTTAGCCGTAAATACTAAGTCATCGCCCGGTTGAACAACGCCATTTGAACTAACATTTACGCTACCACAAGTCGGACATTGGAGATCACAATCGCATTTTTCAACCGTAATTGTTTCCGTTTTGGTTTGACCGCAAATTCCGCAACCGTCATTTGCACCAACCGTAACAGTATAGTTTCCGGGTTGAACGCCGGTCATATCCCAGCTAACATTTGCACCGTTGCCGACAATACGTCCGCCCGAAACCGTATATGTATAGGTCAGCGGGTCGTTTTC
>CALMEH010000338.1 GCA_937863115.1 uncultured Acidobacteriota bacterium | reverse complement strand
ATCTGCCGTTTGCAATGCCTGTCGAAGTAAAAATCGGCGGCGAAGTCAAAAAAGCCGAAATGAAAAACGGGCAGGGAATTTTGCCGCTTCCGCAAGGTGTCGGCTACGAAATTGACCCGAACGGCTGGCTTTTACGGGCTTTGTAAAAGTTTGGAGTCCCGCCTTTAGGCGGCAAAAACGCCAGCGAAGCGTAGCGGTTTCGACGTTGATAATCAAATTTATCAGCGCAATGCAAACCCTCGTTTTACTCGTGTTTGAGCCGCCTAAAGGCGGGACTCCAAACTTTTTCGACGATTTCGCGGGAGGCGTTTGGACGCGCAAATTTTTGGACGTTTGATTTCATCTGCTCAAAACGCGCTTTATCTTTTACCAATTTATCAATTTTATAAGCTAAAACGGGAAGATTATTGCATTTTATCGCACAACCTTTTTCGAGAAGATGGTCGCTGTTGCGTTCTTCTTGCCCGGGAATCGGATTGACGACAACGAAAATCAAACCTTTCGCCATTGCTTCGCTCGTCGTAAGTCCGCCGGGTTTGCCGACGATTAAATCAGACGCGGACATATATTCATCCATCTCGCGTGTAAATCCGATTGGGTGAAAAGTTACGCGCTCGTTGTTTAATTTTTCATTTGATAATTTTTCGAGATTCGTTTTCAGTTCTTCGTTGCGCCCACAAATCGCCAAAATCTGCGAAGGCGTTTGCAAATCGCTCAAAGCTCGAAGCAAATGCTCGATATTACCAACGCCGAAACCTCCGGCGGAAACCATAATCGTCAGTTTATCTTTCTGCAAATTATACTTTTCGCGCATTGCAAATTTATCTTTCGTTTCGGCAAAAATCGGATCAATTGGAATACCCGAAACCGTAATTTTTTCGGGCGCAATGCCGATTTTTTCGAGATGAACTCGTGTTTCGTCCAAAGCAACAAAATATTGCTCGTAATGATGACACAGCCACATTGCGTGTGCATCAAAGTCTGTAACGACAACGGCTTGCGGAAAATCAATCTTCTTTTTTGCTTTAAGCCAAGAAATAATTTCCGACGGCAAAAAATGTGTGCAAACCGCCAAATCAGGCTTTTCCTTTTTGAGCAAATTTATCAGCGGCAATGTGTTCAATCTGTCCAAAGCCAATCTGCGCCGTTCGTTTTCCCAAGGTTTGTCGAGCGAATCATACATCCAACCGAGAACTTCGGGCATTTTGTTGACCATTTCGAGATAAGCCTTTCCGTAAAGCCGTCGAAAAAGCGGATTAGTGTAATCTAAAACGTCAATATTTTTGACTTCCTCAGCCGCGTTTGATTGTTTGAATTGTTTTTCGAGTGCCTCAGCCGCCCGCAAATGTCCTGCGCCGACCGCCGCCGATAAAATTAAGACTTTTTTGAACATATTTGGAGAAGTAAAAAGTAAAAAGTAAAAAGTAAAAAATGAAATTCGCGTTCGCACAATGATATTATATTTTCTTGGAATTCGGAAAAATCATTTTGCAGGAATCAGTTCAAATTAACTCTAAATTTATCAGCGAAGGCGTGAAAGCAATGTTTCTTTCGACGCTTTTTTTCGCTTTGGCAAATGTTTTTGTCAAGGAAATATCGCATCTTCCGGCAATGGAAGTCGTTTTATTTCGATGTCTTTTTGGGACAGCTTTTAGTCTTTACGGACTAAAAAAAGCCAACGCCGATTGGAAAGGTTCAAACCGCACCCAGCTTTTTCTTCGCGGATTTTTCGGCACAGCCGCGCTGTTTTGTTTTTTCGTAACCGTGCAAAATATTCCGCTCGCTTCGGCGATGACGATTCAATATCTGTCGCCGATTTTTACGAGTATTATTGCGATTTTTATGCTCAAAGAATCGGTTCGTCCGATGCAGTGGATTTTTTACGCGATTGCTTTTGCAGGCGTTTTATTTATCGGGCAAGTTGATTTGCGCGTGTCGCCACTTTATCTCGCGCTCGGAATTTTTTCGGCGTTCGGTTCGGGGATGGCTTATAATCTCGTGCGAAATTTGAAGGAAAAAGAACATCCTTTGACTGTTGTTTTGCATTTTCAACTTGTCGGATTGATTGCGGGCGGAGTTTTTACGATTTTTAATTGGCAAACGCCCGCCGCGACAGATTGGATTTATCTTCTGCTCATCGGCATCACATCGCAACTCGGACAGATTTTTCTAACCAACGCTTTACAGAAAGAGAAAGCCGCGAGCGTTTCGATTATCATTTATTCGGGTTTGATTTACGGCATTTCAATCGGCTGGATTTTCTACGGCGAAGGACAGACGATTTATTCACTTTTTGGAATGTTTCTCGTTGTTTTCGGCGTTATTCTGAGCCTTTTATACAACAAACGAAGAATCAGCGCGGCAGCCTTGGAAGTTACGAAAGGTTAATTTTAAATTTTTTGCTTTCCGTTAAATTTTTTGATTGAATAAATATATGAACGAACCTGAAACAATTAAACAAATTCTCGACGAATGCAAAACGATTGCCGTCGTCGGATTATCTTCAAACGCTTTTCGACCTTCAAACGGCGTGGCGAGTTTTATGCTCAAGAAAGGTTATAAAATTATTCCCGTCAACCCGAATGAAACCGAGGTTTTCGGCATTAAAGCCGTCGCGCATCTTTCGGATATTGCCGAAAAAATTGACCTTGTTGATATTTTTCGGCGTTCCGAAGAAGCCGGAAATGTCGTTGATGAAGCTATAAAAATCGGCGCAAAAGCCGTTTGGTTACAAGAAGGCGTGATTGACAACGCGGCGGCAAAACGTGCGGAAGATGCGGGTTTGCTGGTCGTGATGGACAGATGTTGGCTCAAAGATTATGTTAGAATTATGAAATGAAAGGAGCAAAAGAAATGTCATTAGTTTTAAGCCCGCCACTCAAAAAAGTTCGGAAAGGAATTTCTCCCGAAACCGTTAAAGCGATTGCCCGATTCGTTGTCGAAAACGAAGAATCGGAAGGTGTTGTTCTGCAAAATGTCGCGTGGAAAACATATCAACGAATTTTGCAAGACCTCGAGGGTGTAAATAATCCACGCTTTTTTTACAACAAAGGAGAACTTTTAGTAATGCCCAATTCACCCGAACACGAAGAAATTAAGGATACGATTGTCTATTTCATAAATATTCTTTGCGAAGAACTCGAAGTCGAAAGCCGAAGTTTCGGTTCGACAACTTATCAACGCGCCGATTTGAAACGCGGTTTCGAGCCGGATTCGTGCTTTTATTTTGGCGAAAATGAAGCGAAAATGCGCGGTGTTAAGCGATTGGATATGTCGCGCTTTTCTGCGCCGGATTTGGTGATTGAAATTGATATTACGAGTTCTTCTTTCGACAGACTCGGCATTTTTGCGGCGTTCGGCGTGAGGGAAATTTGGCGATTCGATGGCGAAATTTTGGAAATCGGCTTGCTCGAAAACGGCGTTTATTTGAAATCTGAAACGAGCGAAATTTTGAAAGGCGTAAATGCTGAAAAACTGACCGAATTTATTAAGTCGAGCGCGAAACTCAGCCGCCTCGAATGGCAAAAAAACGTGCGCGATTGGGCAAGAGAAAAAAAGTAAAAAGTAAAAAGTAAAAACAACTTTAAGAAAGACAATTTTTGAAAATGGTGGAAACAAAAATTAAAGCAATTGTTGTAACTGTTAGCGATTCGCGGCGTGAAGATGATGATTTATCGGGCGTAACGCTTTTGGGGTTATTGCTTTCGATTGGTGCGGAAGTTCACGAAAAAATTATTGTTTCGGACGATTTTGACGAATTGCGTCAGACGCTTTTCGTTTTGACAGAACGCGACGACATAAATTTGATTATCACAACCGGCGGAACGGGTTTTGCCGAGCGCGATAACACGCCCGAAGCAACACGCGCCGTTATCGAAAAAGAAGCGCAGGGAATTGCCGAAGCAATGCGTTTTGAAACGATGAAATTTAATAAAATGGCGATGCTTTCGCGCGGCGTTTGCGGAATTAGAAATAATACTTTGATAATAAATCTGCCCGGTTCACCCCGCGCCGTCGGTGAATGTTTCGAGATTATCAAATCCGTTTTGCCCCACGCTGTAAATTTATTGTCGGGCAACACGCAACACAAAATATAAACTGAAGTCGGTATAAGAATATTTGCCCGCGAAACAAGCAAAATACGCTAAAATTAAATCCAAAATTTGTTTTTATTTTTTTCGCGTATTTCGCTTGTTTCGCGGGCAAAATTTCCGTTTTATTTATCTTCGATTTCAACGGGCGAATCAATCTGAATATTGTTCATTTGAAAAGTCGTCGAAGTTACGCGCTGAAGGTCGGAAATTGCTTTGTTGTAATCGGTTTCGGCGCGGATTTCGGCGTTTCGGGCATTGGCAAGCGAGTTTTCGCGTTGGAAAAGCAAAAATGTGTTCGAGCGTCCGGCATCGAACAGTTTGCGTTCGCCTTCGAGTTGGATTTCGGCATTTTGACGCGCTTTTCTTGCCGAAAGAACGCGCAGACGCGAAGTTTCCAGTGCTTGGACGGCGTTGCGAACTTCGGTGAAAACCGTGTTTTCCTGTTGTCGTGTTTGTGCTGAAATTTGTTCCTGCTGAATTTGCGCTCCGGCTAAATCGGCTTTGGCGCGTGTGTTTCGCAAGGGAAAAGAAAACGTAACGCCGACCGAAAAATTTGGCGCGTCGGAACGGAAAAGATTTGCAAACGTGCGTCCGAAACCGCCGACGAGATAACTCGGCGTTGCCGGAACAAAAATCGGCGTGTTGGCAATTTGCTGGTTTGCCGGGAGCAAAAGGTTGAGTCGTTGGCGCAAAATTTCATCATTTCCGACAAATTGAAAGGTCGTAAATTCTGCCGAACCGTTATTGCTTGCCAATCCGCCGAGCGAAAAACTCGTGTTCAAATCAATCTGCGGTTTCGTCTGATTGCGAAAATAGTTAATGTCAATTTGATTTATCTCACGCGCAAGTTTCAGACGGCGAAGCTCCAAACGATTTTCCATCGCGTCCTTCATTGCGAGATCAAGATTGACAGGTTCATCAGAATAGACGGGTTTGTCCGTCGGAACGTAAGAAACATTCCATTCATCGGAATTCGGGTCGCGCAAAATCAATTGTTTCAAAGTGTTTTCGGAAATCGAAACTTGTTGCGCGGCATTCAAAACCTCAGTTTCGCGGTTGGCAACTTCGGTATTCACTTCGGCGCGTGCAAGCGGCGCGAGTGTGCCGGCAGAGATTTTAGCTTCGACTTGGCGCAGGTTTTCTTTGGATAAATTCAAATTATCAACCTTGTTTTGTTGGTCGCGCAAGGCAAAAACCAAATCCCAATAAGCGCGTTGGACTTGCGAAATCGTGTTAATTGTTTGACGGCGAAAATCGGCATCGGATTGTTGCAATCTTTTGCGTTGAATCTTGATCTGGCGGCGATTGTTGTCAATGCTTAAATTTCTGAAAAGCGGTTGTGTGTAATTTACGCCCAAACTCGAACTGTAAAGCGCGCTGCCTGAAGAACTTGCATTGCCCGCGCTGAGTTGCGATTGCGCGAAATTATTTTCGGTGCGGTTATTGTTGAAAAATACTGAATAATTTCCGCCGCCGCGCCGAATCAGCCCGGAAAAATCTGAATTGACACGGAAATCTTTCGTTGCCGTTGAGCCGGTCGTATTGTTCCGCGAAAAATTCGGCGAAACTGAAATCACCGGATCATAAATGCCGAGAAGCGAACGCAGATTTGTTTCCTGTATGCGAACGTCAGTGCGCGAAATTTCGATCTCGTTGTTGTTTTCAAGAGCTTTTTTGATTGCTTCGTTAAGCGAAATCGGCATCGTCCGGTCGTTTTGAACACCGACGCGGTTATATTGAAAATTATTGTTTGAAACGGGCGTTTCCGTCGTTTCTTCGGCGGAAGTTGTTGATGTTTTTTCTTCCGTATTTTTCGCAATTTGCGGTTTTTCCGTCGGTGTTTGCGCGAAAGCCTGACTTCCGAAAATTATAAAAATCAGACTCAAAAAACCGAATTTCTGCAATGATGACATTATGATAAAAGACTCCGAGTTGTGCTGAAAAATTTGTTAAAACCCAGAAAGCTACTACGCCAATTAAATTTTGTTTGTTTCAAATATTTGTTAGTTGTTCGTTGTTCTTGCAAAGTCGTTTTATGGAAACAACAAATGACGAACGAATGACTTTGAATTTTACAGTAAATTGTAATATCTTGAAAGTTTTACAATTCAAAAATTTTCTTGGAGGAAATTCTATTAAAAATGGGTATTAAAGTAGGAATTAATGGTTTTGGACGCATCGGGCGCAATGTTTTGCGGACTTGTTTGGGCGATAAAGATATTGATTTTGTAGCGGTAAATGATTTGACCGACACGAAAACTTTGGCGCATCTTTTGAAATACGATTCGGTGATGGGAAATCTCACGAACGATATTTCGGCGGACGGCGACACAATAAATGTTGACGGCGACAGTTTTAAAGTTTTCAGCGAAAAAGATCCGGCGTTGATCGATTGGGAATCGGTCGGCGCGGAAATCGTTATCGAATCAACCGGAAGATTTACAAAAGCCGAAGATGCCGCGAAACATCTGCGCGGTTCGGTTAAAAAAGTCATCATTTCCGCCCCCGCAAAAGGCGAAGACGTTACAATCGTCCTCGGCGTGAACGAAGAAATGTATGACGCGGCAAACCACAATATTATTTCAAACGCATCTTGCACCACGAATTGTCTTGCGCCGGTGGCAAAAGTGATTCACGAAAAATTCGGCATCAAAAATGCGCTGATGAACACGATTCACTCTTACACTAACGATCAGCAATTGCTTGATTTACCGCATAAAGATTTGCGCCGCGCGCGCGCCGCCG
>CALMEH010000337.1 GCA_937863115.1 uncultured Acidobacteriota bacterium | reverse complement strand
ACGGCAAATGCACAATGCGTTTGGCTGACAACTTTGGGAGCGGCTTCTACACAAAATTTTGATACGCTTTCAAATACCGCCGGTTCGACAACGAATAACTTGACGATTACCGGATGGTTTATGACCGAAACCGGCGGCGGCGCACGCGATAATGAACAATACGCCGTGGATACGGGAGCCAGCAACACGGGCGATACTTACAGCTACGGCGCGGCGGCAAACCTCGACCGCGCTCTCGGAGGTTTGCAAACCGGCACATTAATTCCCAACTTCGGCGCGTGCTTTACCAACAATACCGGCTCAACTATCAGCACATTAAATATCGGCTACACCGGCGAACAATGGCGGCTCGGAACGACGGCAAGAACCGACCAACTTGATTTTCAATACAGCCTTAACGCGACGGATTTAACAACCGGAACTTGGATAGACGTGAACGCGCTCGACTTTGTTACTCCCGATACCGGAACTGTCGGCGCAAAGGACGGCAATGCCGCCGCCACCCGCACGGCATTAAGCACGACGGTTGCTCCCGTTAGCATCGCCAACGGCGCAACTTTCTGGATTCGTTGGCAAGATTTAAATGCCTCGGGAGCCGATGACGGTTTGGCGGTAGATGATTTCTCGCTTACGCCGAATACGACGCTCGCCGCCGGAGTTACAATCTCAGGGCGAATTTTATCCGCAAACGGCGCAGGAGTAAATAACGCAACGGTTACTCTGACGCTTCAAAACGGGCAAATCTTAACAACACGCACCAGCTCTTTCGGCTACTACGCTTTTAAAGAAATCGAAGCCGGACAAACCGTGAACGTCTCGGTTTTATCAAAACGCCACAACTTTGCGTCACGCATCTTCAGCGTTTCGGAAAATATCGCCGACGCAGATTTTACCGCACTGCCCGATAAATAATTTTTCGAGTGGAATAATTCCCTGCTTAATGCGGGGCTTGGTCTTTGGGGAGGGCGTTTGCGTCCTCCTCTTTCTCCGCAAGCAACATTTCTTTGTAATTTGCGGGTAAGAGGCGGACTTTTTTGTTTGCGTCGGTTACAAGGTGCATCGTTTCGCCTTCCGCAAGCAAGGTTTCGTCTGTGGCACGGTAGATTTCGTAGATAAATCGGACGGCGCGGGAACGCACTTCGGCAATTTTTGTGCGAATTATCAAAACGTCTTCATAATAAGCCGGAGATTTATACCGCACATAACTTTCGGCAACCACCATCAGCGCGTTATCCTTCTCCTCCATCTCTTTGTAGGAAAACCCACGCCCTCGGCAAAACTCACTGCGCCCCAATTCAAACCACACAAGGTAATTTGAATGATGCACAATGCCCATTTGGTCAGTCTCCGCATAGCGGACGCGAATTTCTGTCTCGTGCCAGTCCATAAAATAGTGAAAAACTAACAGCGAATAGTGA
>CALMEH010000336.1 GCA_937863115.1 uncultured Acidobacteriota bacterium | reverse complement strand
ATTTACGTCGTGTCCCCAGAGGTCGCAAACGTGCGGGATGCCTTTGGCGTGAAGGACGCGAGAAAAATCGCGGCTTCTTTCGGGGGCTTCAAACGCGCCTTGTCCGGTTACAAGAACAATCGAATCAGCTTTTTGCAGAGTCGGCAGAAAATAATCGTCGTTCATATTGCCGACGTATTGAATCGGGTTGTTGAAATAGACATTATTGTCGTAATAATTCGTCAGATACGAGCGAATATCATAGCTTCCGCTCATTGCAATCGTGCCGCGAAATTGGTCGGGATGGCGAAAATATGTGTTGGCGGCAAGAAACGCGCCGAGACTTGCGCCGGTTGTCAAAGGTCGTGCATCATCGCCGCATTCCATACGGATTAACGGCAAAACTTCTTCCATAATATATCTGTCATAACGCGAAAGAAGTTCGGCTTTCCACGCGGGCGAAGCCTTGTCATTCAACAAACTGTAACGATTGACCGAATTTATCGAATAAGCGCGAATCTGCCCCGATTCGATAAACGGCTTAATCGCGTTGACCAGCAAAAACCGTTCGTATTCCAAATAATCCGCCGCCGCCGTCGGAAACATCAAAAGCGGATAACCCGCGTGTCCATACGCCACGAGCGGCATATCCATTCCTAAATTGTGGCTAAACCACGAAGTTGTATCACGTCGCATAAAATAATATTTTTTGTAAAAATGTAATAAAAATCTATCTTTCGAGGTTAAATGAAAATGATTCGAGGCGCAAGCGGGAAACTAATTTCACGCGCTTTAACAAAATCCGAAAAAATATTACGACAACTCCTGCAAAGCATTTATAGCCGCCTTTAAAGTTATGAGAACCGCCTAAAAAGATATTGCACCCGCCTAAAAAACTATGAGAACCGCTTAGAAAACTATTACATCCGCCTAAAAAACTATTACACCCGCAAAGAAAACTATGATACCCGCACAGAAAACTATGATACCCGCACAGAAAACTATTGCACCCGCTTAGAGAACTATTGCATCCGCACAGAAATATATAGTGTCCGCACAAAACTATTTTTCCGACGCACGAAAAAATCTTTCTTCCGCGTCTTCAAAATGCTCGAAAGCGAAAATTTCTCTGAAATGTTTAATGATTTTATCTTCGACCTCAGCCAAATCAATTTCGCGCCCCAGAAGTCTTTCCATCGAAGTTACCGGCTCGCCTTCGCAGGCGATAATCCAATTATAATAGCTCAAATCGGTATTAACATTGAGCGCGAAGCCGTGCGTTGTAACCCAGCGTTTGATGTGAACGCCGATTGCCGCGACTTTGCCTTCGCTCGTGTGAACGCCCGTTAAACCTTCGATTCTGAAACTTTCGATGCCATAATCTCTAAGCGTTCGCATTAAAACGTCTTCCAAATTGCGAACGTAAAGATGCACGTCTTCCTTAATCGAACTCAAATTTATAATCGGATAACCGACAATTTGCCCAAGTCCGTGATAGGTAACTTTGCCGCCGCGATTTATCTCGAAAACTTCCGCGCCGAGAGTTTTTAAAATCTCCGCTGTCGCTAAAACGCCATCTGATTTGGCGCGTCTGCCAATCGTAAAAGTGTGCGGATGTTCCAAAAGCAAAAGATAATCGCGTTTTCTTTCGGCAATAACTTCCGTTTCGAGCGATTTTTGCAACTCCAATCCATCGGCATAACCCAAACGACCAAGACGGCGAACTTCTAAGCATCTTTTTTGCATCAACTCTATGATAAAATTTTATCTTTGAAATTAGAAGTCAGTAATTTATAACACCAACTGCATTAAGTAAGCGGACTTTATGAATCAGAACCACGAAAATACACAAAAATGCACGAAACAGATTGATTCTTTTCGTGTTCTTTCGTGTAATTTTGTGGTTTCATCTTAAAAATAATTTTGTCTGACTACTTACGTTAAAGAAATTATGAAAAACTATCTGTTAAAAATCAGCGTCTTTTTGATTTGCATTTTATGCCTGAGCGTTTCGGCTGAGGCGCAACGCAAGAAAACAACGAAAAAAACCACGACGACTGCAACGACAACAACAAACACCAACGCCGCCGAAATAAAAGACGGCGCGATGAAAGTTTCAACGCAAATAAAAAACGTCTCGAAATATCTCTATCTTTTAGGCACAATCGCGCAAGGCATCGAAGATATTGACCGCGACACGAAAGCCTCGCAAGCCGCAAAAGACAAAAACACAAAAAATAAACAAGCCGTTTTGCAAACAATTCGCAATCTCCGCGCCGGAATTGCCGCGCTCGAAATTGAATTTCGGACGAAGCCTTCACTCAAAACTTACAATATTAACATTCAAGGAATTTCGGATTTATGCGGAGAATCGGAAGATTTGGCAACGGCAGGAAAGTTTCTTGATTCGGGCAGACCGCTTCTGCTCGTCGTCGAAAAATTGTCGGATACGCTGGTGGCAATGCCTTAATCAATTACGAATTACGAATTTCAAATTACGAATGATTCAACGTAATTCGTAATTTGAAATTCGTAATTGATTATTACGGTTTCTTCAGATTCAAAGTCGGTTCGCAAACTTCGGATTTATTCGCGGCGGTTTCCGTTTTCTTTTCGTCTTTCGGCAAACCAAGTTTTTCGCGGATAAAGGCTTCGGATTCGGCTTCCATCAATTCACCGTTGACGATTGTCGCTTTTTTGACGAGAATTTCACCTTTTTTCTCTAAATTTGCCGGCTCGATAAAAATGCTCCACGGCGAACCCCAATTTCGCGTATCGCCGGTTGATTTGCGATATTCGTAATGCGTCGTTATTTGTTTCGCAGAAGTCGAATCTGATTCATAAACTGCCGGAAACGTGATTTTATAAGTTTCAAGACTCGCTTTCATCTTCTCAACCGTGTCATATTCGCCAACGCCGATAATCTCCAAACCTTTGTCTTTATATTTTTCGTAAAATGCTTGCGCGACCGGAGCTTGCAGTTTCCAATTCGGACACCACGGCGCAAAATAAACGACTAAAACCAATTTTTTGCCCGCCGTCATCGAACGCAAATTTACGTCTTTGCCGTCTTTAATTGATTTATACGTCCAATCTTTATAACTTATTTCTTTTTCGAGCAAAGGCGCGTATTCGTGCTGTGCCGATGCGAAAGTAAAACTAACCAATAAAATTGCCAATAATAAAAGCGTTTTCATAATTATTAATTCTCCAACTTTTGAAAGACTAACTTTTCAGATGCCGAAAGACAAGTAAATTTTGTCCTATTTTTTATCTGCGCCGGTTTATGCTAATCTGTCATTTAATTTCAGGAGTTGTTACAAGATAAAAAATGAGTAATCAATCAACCGTTTCAGACATTTTCCGCCGCGCTTTGGAAATTAGAAAAGCGAATCCGAATTCAGATATTAAAAGTGTCAAATCGCAAATCGTCAGCGAATTTTCGGGAAAACCGTTTCCGCTTCCCGCATTTTTGACGATTCCCGAATACGACAGCATCGCGCCCGAAGAAGATTGGACGGCAGGTTTGCCCGTTGTTTTGCGCGGAATTCAAACCGAAAGCTGGGACGAAATCGCGCACGGCATTTTGATTTCGCTCGAACAAGTCGAAAATTACCCGATAGAATCCGGTCGTGAAGACGCGCCCGAAAAAGAATGGCGCAACCGCCACAAAGGAATCGCCGAGACGGAAGCCAAAAATATGGCGAAATGGATGCCCGAAGATTTGATGAATCTCGCGCAAAGAAACGTCAAGAAATAATCGGAAATAAAATTTTGAAAACGCGGACAATTATTTTTGTCTGCGCTTTTTTTTCGTTTCTTTCGTGTATTTCGCAGGCAAAAACGACTTGTTCTATTATTTTTGCATCTAAAACGATATAATTTTGTTTGCGCCGAAAGCGCGAATTTGAAGTATGAAAATCGCAGTCGCAATGAGCGGCGGAGTTGATTCATCAGCCGCCGCCGCACTTCTCAAAGAACAAGGTCACGAACTCATCGGTTTTACGATGCAGTTGTGGAATCAACGCCGCCACATCAACACGGACGAAAACGGCGATCCGTTGCCGTCGCGCTGTTGTTCGCTCGATGATGTTTATGATGCGCGGCGCGTGGCGGAAGGTTTGGGTTTTCCGTTTTATGTTCTGAACCTCGAAAATGAGTTTGAAGAATCGGTCGTTAAACCGTTTGTCGAAGATTATTTAAATGGCGAAACGCCGATTCCGTGCGTTGCGTGCAATTCGCGTCTAAAATTCGCTTCGCTCGATAGAATGGCGGTAAGTTTGGGTTGCGATAAAGTCGCCACAGGTCATTATGCGCGTGTCGAATATGACGCGGAAAACAATCGTTTTCGCCTTTTTCGCGGCAAAAATCATTGGAAGGATCAAACGTATTTTCTTTGGGAATTGACGCAAGACCAACTTTCACGCGCCTATTTTCCACTCGGCGAAATGATGAAATCGGAAGTCCGCGATTTGGCGCGTGAAGCGAATCTTTACGTTGCCGAAAAACAGGAATCGCAAGAAATTTGCTTCGTGCCGGACGGTAATTATTCGGCGTTTATTGACCGATATTTGGAACACGAAAATCGTCTGGACGAAATGCCGCAAACCGGCGATATTGTCAACACGAAAGGCGAAAAAATCGGCAAACACACGGGCATTCACCGCTATACCATCGGACAACGCAAAGGCTTAGGCATCGCGCACGAAAAACCTTTGTATGTTGTGCAAATCGAACGCCTGAAAAACCAAATTATTGCCGGAGAAAAAGACGAACTGGACACGCTCGAATTCATTGCCAAAGGCATAAATTGGGTGGCGTTCGATGAACCAAGCGAACCTGTCCGCGCTTCCGTAAAAGTGCGTTATCGCCACGAACCTGCGCCCGCAACGATTCACGCTTTGCCCGAACAACGCGCCAGAATCGTTTTCGACGAACCACAAGCCGCCATCACGCCCGGTCAAGCAACCGCTTTCTACAACGGCGAAGAATGCGTCGGCGGCGGCTGGATTGTAAAATAATTTGAGTGAGTGAGATAAGAATTTTATCCGCGAAACACGCGAAACACGCTAAAATTAAAACCGGAATTTAAATTTCAGTTGTCCTTTTTTCGCGTATTTTGCGTGTTTCGCGGACAAATCTTCCGTTTTAATTTCTCAACGCCGTTGTAAAATGCGGATTTTTTCGCGCCAGTTTTCGTTTAAATCAAAGCGAAAAATTTCGATTTCGGGCGAAATTACCGATTTCAAAAAATCAAAATCACGATGAAAACAAAGCGTCGGTGCGGCGAGATAAATAATCGTCGGCGCATCGGAAATTTTCGTGTTGCCGAAAAGATTTGCTTTTTGCAGAACGCCTTTTCGCCGCAGAAATTCGATTTTGCGCCAATATTCGGCGGCTTGAAAAATCATCTCGCGGTCAGTTGCGGCTTTTAGCTCGATAATCGCCAAACGTCCGTCTTTGCGAAGCGCGAGCAAGTCAATCTTATCGCGTTCGGCACGAAATTGATGATAAAGCGGCGCAAGAATCAGATTGCCGTCAAGCAGATTTATGTTCCTTCTCAAAATTGATTCGAGCCACGCTTCAGACGCGAGAGTGTGAAAAATATGGCGTTTGTTCGGCGCATCGAAACGGCGAAATTGTTGCAAATTTTCTATCAGTTCGCCGAATTCTTCAAGATTATTTTCTGTCAAAATCTGTTTCGATTTTTCAACACCGAACCAGACTTTTTCTTCCGTCAAATTTTTCCGCACACGCGCAAACGGCAAGCCATGAAACCGCAAAGTTTCGCCATTTTTTGCAAAAACCGCATCAATTTCTTCGGGGGCAAGTTCGATAATTTTTTGCGCCGTTTCGCTCAAAAAGTGATCTGCCAAAGATTTAATTTCCTTCGCCTTCCCGCGCCATAAATCGCTGATTTTCAACTGCGCTACGTCTTTAATTTCCTCACTTTGCGCCTTCGCATCTTTGCGGGAAATGTCTTTAATTTGAATCTTTCGTTTCCAATTTTCACACAAAAGCGCGTGTAGTTTTTGCAAATTTCGCGCTTGTTTTTTCTCTGCTAAAATCCAAATTGTTCCAACCGGATTTTTTCGTCTTGCACCGAATTTCCTTTGCAAAAAACAAGCCGCCGAAATTAGAATTTCCGGTGTCAACGAATCGGAAACATCGGCTAAAACAAGCGTTTGATTTTCGAGAAAAATCTGCGCGAAACGTCCGTTTTCTTGATTTAATTCAACGCGCAAATTTCTCGTTTTCGGATAATTCAGTGCAAGAATTTCCGCGATTTTATTGGCTTTTTCGAGTCGCGCAAGTTCTAGATTTTCGCTTAAATCTTTCGATAAAATTCGCGGCACAAGCCTTATTTTTTCGCGTTCTTTTGTGAAATTGCGGGACAGATTCAGACGGATTTCGTCCGCTTCAAAATTAAAATCATTGATGCGCCAAGTTTGAAAACCTTTATCGTCAAGATAACTGAAAAGCACTTTATTTTGTGAAAATTCGATTTCGATTTCCGTATTTTGAAGCGAAAAAGAACGTCCGAGCGCGTGAATCAAAAGCCATTCGTGATGTTCGTTAATTAGCGTTTGAAGCTGATTTTGCAGATTGTCGAGATTCACTTTTTTTTCTTTTAGCCGCGGATTAACTTTTCTTACCAATTATATTTCTCACCAAAAAATTCAATCATTCTTTTCGACCAGATTTCGTAGCCTTTTTCGGATGGATGAATGCCGTCGGCAAAGAAATCTTCGGGAACGTAAGTCGGCTGATTAAAATAGAACACGTGCGGCATTTCGGCAGTAAATTCTTGCGCGTTTTTGTCGTGAATTGCCGAAAGATTTCCGAGAATTTCTTTTATCGGAAAAGGCAAAATCGGCGACAGACGCACGGCGGGCGCGTTGGTAATAAAAAATGTCGCGTTTTCGTTTTTCGCTTCTAGAATCTCAATTAATTTCAACATATCGCGGCGAGATTTGCGCGGACTTCGGAGCTTTAAAACTTCGTTTCCGCACAGCGCGAGCAAAATATAATCGAATTTTTCATCGGGAATTTTCGGCACGAGTTCCCGAATCGTTTCGGCAATCGTAATTCCGCTGCGGCTGACGACTTGCCATTCAATCGTTTTGCCGATTTTCGCGCTCAAGAATCTTGAAAAATGTCCGGCAAGTCCGGTTTCGTGTGTCCGCGCACCGACTCCGGCGGCGGTTGATTCGCCAATAACGAGAAGTTTTACAGTTTCTTTTTCCGCACCCGATTTCCCTTTCTTTTCGCCGCTTGCGTCCGGCAAACGCCCGATTTTACGGCGCACATATTTCCCTTGCAAATACAAAAACGGCGCAAACGGCAAAAGCGCAATGCCGCCCAAAACGTAAATTGTTTGCCAAATGACGAGATTCATAATTTGGAACATTTTTATTTTGCATTGAATTTCTGCAAAATAATGAACAATGAAAAATGTAGAATGTAGAATAAAATTCGTCAAATCAAAAAAGAAAAGACGCTTGATGCAAAACCATCAAACGTCTTAAATTGTTTAATAATATAATCTTAAACTTTCGCCAAAGCCACAATTTTTTCGCGTTTTGAAACGACCACACCACCGGGTTTTTCGACTGTTACAGCAAACATTTTCGGATTTTTAACTTTCAGTTTGGCTTTAATCGGAATTATGACTTCGCCTTTATCGTTGACATTGAAAACACCGCCGTCAACCGGAGTTTTTTCGTCTTGATTTTCATCAAAAATCCAAAGTTGATAAGTTTCTTTGTTTACATCATTAACGGGCAAACCTTGAAAACGCATATAACCTTCTTGTTTGGCATTGTCCCAAACAACATCCCCCGAAAGCGGTGCGGTTTCATCCGGTTTCGGTTGTGTCCAAGCTACCGAAACGTTGCCGGCAGAAGCCAAGATTTGCTCGCGCTTTTGCATTGTCGTAAGTTCCGGTGTCGGCGTTTGCGTTTTCGGCGGATTATCGCTTTTTGCCGTGTCTTGCAAACGAGTTGACCAAATATTAACACCCAAAACCACCAAAAACGCCGCCGCAAAAGCCCAGCCGAGCCAATCGAAAACCGAACGCTTCGGCGCAAATTCAAAGGTTTTTTGAAATTCTTCTTTTTCTAGGACTTTTTCGGGCGAAGCAAAAAATTTCTCCGAATCGGCTAAAATTTTCGTGCGAAGACTATTCGGCAAAGGTTCGCTCGTGTCCAAATTTGCCAAACTGATTGCCGTTGCCGCCAACTCGAAAGAATTATCGCTTTTCCATTCAGGAAATTCCTCTAACAACATCTCTACTTCTATTGCTTCTTCTTCCGTCAAACCAAACGCGGCTTGGTCGGCGAGGAGTTCGAGCATTTTGTCATTTGATTTTTCCATCTATGCTTTAACCTCCTTTGCCATTCCGGAACTTTCTAATCCTAAAACCTCTCTAACCTGCAAAATTCCCCGCCGAGCGTGTGTTTTCACGGTGCCGAGCGGCATATCAAGCGCATTTGCTATTTCTTGATGCGAAAAGCCTTGAACAATTGAAAGCTGAAGAATCTGCCTTTGTTCGGGGCGAAGATGTTTTAAGGCTTCAGCGGCTTGTTTTGCTTCAATGCTTGTTTGCATCATCTCATTCGAATTCTTCGACGGTTCAACCAAAATATCTTCAAACGAATCAACATTCGGTTGCCGCTGATTTTTCCGCAAGCGATCAATCAAGCGTCGCCGTGCAATCATTGCAATAAATGTCGCTTCTGAAGCCTGAACTTCATCAAAACGCGCCGCATTTTTCCACACATCAATAAAAATTTCCTGCACTGCATCTTCTGCGTCATCGGTATTCGGACACATTCGCCGCGCAAGCGACCAAACGAGTCCGCCGAATTTATCGAGACACTCTTCAACGGCGGATTTGTCGCCCTCTTCAAAACCATTTAGAAAAGTTTTAACCCAAAAAATTGAATCCATTGGAAATCAAACAATTTCTGTTGA
>CALMEH010000335.1 GCA_937863115.1 uncultured Acidobacteriota bacterium | reverse complement strand
GAATCCGCGAATCTTTGACCAATTTCCCGCCGACTTCGGGACCGCCGTGAACAATCTGAAAAACGCCTTTCGGCAATTTTGCTTCGTGCGCCGCTTCTGCCAAAATATCGCAACCATTTGGCGACCATTCGGTTGGTTTAAGAATCGCTGGACAACCTGCGGCAAGCGCGTTTGCGGCTTTATGAACCGCCATCGGCGCGGGGGCATTCCAAGGAACTAAACACAACGCAACGCCGAGCGGTCTGCGATAAACTTCAACCGTTCTGCCCGTAAAACCTTCGTGTGTTGAGAAAGTCCAGCCCGATTTTAACTGCTCATTCGCCAAATGCCACGCGCCCGTCAAAATAATTTGAAACATCGTCGTAAGCGAAATCGGAACGCCCGTCGTCAAAGATTCGAGCCGCGAAATTTCATCTTTGCGTTTTTCAATCTGCGCCGAAAATTCAGCCAAATACGCGCATCTTTCATCAACACACATCTCTGCCCAAACGCCGCTTTCGTGAATATTTTGGGCTGCTGATAAAGCCTTTTCGATGTTCGCATCATCGGTCGCCATTTGCTCCTGAATGCCCGCCGGCGTATTCAGTTTTTCGGGCCAAATTCCTCGATGAACAGTAGGTCCGGAAAGTTCTCCCGGAATGTAATCTTGTAATGGTTGAACTGTCGTATTCATATTTTTTTATCCACAGATGAACACGATAAACACAGATAAAATCAAAAAATATCTGTGTTCATCGGTATTCATCTGTGGATAATTATTTCTTAAAAACTCCCGTAACGCTCTGAATATCGTGAACTTCGCCGTCTGTGCCTCGCGGATCGAATGAAACTCGCTTGTCGGCAACAGGCGACAAACGATGTCCGACAACGCTCAAAGTTCGCACGAGTTTTCCGTGCCGGTAAAGCATCGTGTTGCGTGAGCGCGTGTTGCCGTTGATTTTGATGAAATCCGGTTCGCTATATCTTTTCCAACCTTCGTCAATCAACATCGGCGTAAAAATCAAAACGCCGATTCCGCCCGAAATCCCGACGTGACCACCGTCGCCTTCGCCGAGTTTGTTGAACCGCAAAATTCCTTCGTGCAAATGCGCCTCAAACGAACGAACGTGAACGGGACGACCGCGAAAACAAACATTTGTCTGACGATAATTCGTGCCGTCAAAATCAATATAAACAATATTTTCGTAAGGCGACGCGCCGGGTGTGCCGCCGTTTTCATCCGAGAATTTCGGCGTTCCGTCAAGCTCGAAATACTCGCACCTGTCGTGCCAAATCCCGCGCATCAAATCCAAATTGTAGCCGACCGAGCCGATTGAAAAATTCATTTCTTCTCCGCAACTGCAAAATCCGCTGACGGTTTTTCTTTCGTAATCATTTCCGCGGCTTCGAGTCGTCCGCGTTCGGCAGGAAATGCTTGCACTAAACCCATTGATAAATCTCTTAAACCTCGTGCAACAATGCCGGAATTTCCCGTGTTTGATGTGCCGCAAGCCTTGAACGCATTGACCGCAACGCGGAAAGCGGCTTCCGACATCGAGCCTTTCGACATTCGCCATTGACGAACAACGCGGTCTTTCGGCAAAATCGGTGGATTGCTCGTTTCGAGTTCGATTTGGCGGCGCATCCAAAGATACGCGGTTTCCAAATCATTGGTCATTTCGCCGATTAAAACTTGGTGCATCGGGCTGGTTGCAATCGGTTCGCCCGTGTCGCCGAATCTTGTTGATTTCAGATAATTCAAAGCGTGGTCATAAACGCTTTGCGCCGCGCCGAGATAAATTGCAGTTGCGGCAAGCTGATTGCCGACAAATGTGCCGCGCGACATCTGCATCATTCGCAAAAACGCACCTTCAATCGCCAAAGCATTTTCTTCCGCCACGAAAACATCTTTCAAAACAATGCCGTGCGTTGCCGTTCCGCGCATTCCGATTGCATCCCATTTTTGCCTTTCGGAAACGCCTTCGGCATCGCGCCCGACAAAAAACAACGCCATGCCTTCAACTGTTTCCGTTCCCGCGAGTTTTGCTGTAACCAAATATTCATCAGCCACGCCCGTCGCGCAACCGAATGATTTTACGCCATTTAAAGTCCAACCGCCGTCCGTTCTTTTCGCTTCGGTCGAAATTGTTACACGCGCTTTGCTCGTTTTATTTGATTCCGAAGCGAAATTTGCCAACCACTTCCCTTCACGTCCCATTTTCGTCAAAACTTTTTCGGCAAAAGCGCGGACAACCGGTGTTTCCTCATCATTAAAAAGTCCTGCGTCAATCGCTTCCAATCCCAAAAGCCCACGCGAGGCGGAACTGCAATGAAAAAAATACGCCAACGCCGTCGAAGGACAAGCCGTGCCGAGCGCAAAAGTCGCCGCCGCCAAATCGCGCAAATTTCCGCCGAGGCCGCCGAATTCCTTCGGCACAATCAAACCAAGCAAACCTGCATCGCTCAAAGTTTGAACGTGCGGACGATAAAATTCGCATTTCGCATCAGCTTCCGCCGGGTGTTCTCTCAAAATTGGCAAAACCGATTCGACTTTTGCGGCGCGTTCGCGTTCTTCATCGGTCATCTGCTCGACTAAAATTTCGCCTGTTAGTTTCATATATCTGTTTTCAGAATCGCCGTTCGCTGGGAGCGCAGGCATCTTGCCTGCAAGATTGCGAAGCGTTTCGCGCAGCAATTTTACGGCGTTCGAGTAAAAATCAAGTTGATTTTATCCGCAACTTTTTTAGATTGCTCCGCGAAACACTCTACAATCTTGCAGGCTGGGAAGCCTGCTCTCCCAGCCTCTAAACCTTACGGCTTCTTAATTTCATCAACTTTTGAATCTTGAACTTCGACACGCGCTTTGCTGTATTCGCCGTATTTAATCAAGTTATTGATGTTAATTCCCGCAAACAAAATCTTAATCGAAAGATTCACGTCCGCTTGCGACGGCAACCAGATTTCGTTATTTATCAGTTCATTTTCCAAACTAAATGATGCGCCGCGTTTGGCTTTTGCCAGAAAATTTCCCGCCGATTGCGTTAAAACCGCGTCCAAACGAACGACTTGTTTCGTTTTCGCATCAACCCAAACCGCGCCGTTGCAGAGCGCGAAAAGTTTTTCGTTGCGCGTTTTCGGCTTGAAAGCCGGATTCGGTTCATAATCGAAAACAATCACATCAATTCCCTTAAATCTTTCCCGTCGCGGATTTACGAGAAGCGAACCCTTCAGCGCGTCGGCAATCGTAATGCGCTGACCTTCGCCGCTCGGTTGTCCGCCTGTTCCCGAATCTGTATCACGTTGATTTATCTGTTTTTTCTCTTTTTCGGCAATGCGTTTTTCGATTTCGTTGACTTGTTTTTCAACGTCTTTGTCTTCCTTTGCTTGGTCAGATGCAGAAAGCGGTTTGCCGTTTTTCTCAATTAAACGACTGATTCGATAACCTTTAAAGAAGGTCAGAAGTTTTTTCTCCGAGCTTTTTTCAATAAGATTTCCGGCTTTGTCCACTTCGCGGTCAATTCGCAATTCGGTGTAGCTGTAATTTTCCAAAATTTGATCAACCTTGTCGGCGTTGGCGCGAATTTCATCCAAAAGCGTTTTTATATCAGGCAAAGGCTCATTTGAAATCTGCGGAAAATCAAATACATTTTTGGCGATTTGCCCATTGTGTTTGATTTCATCGAGCCGGATTTCAAAAGTTTCGTCGCCGACTTTTGTTGTTATCAAAAATGCTTCCATTACATTTCCGACTTTTCGATAATCTGCGTAATCAAACGACTTAACAATCGCACCTTGCGGAATTTCTTCGCGCACGAGCAATCCGCTTGCGGCATCGAAAAAGAGTTTTATTTGCACGCCTTTTGCTGTTGTGATGTTTACGACATTCGCCTGTTTGCCGTTCACCATCACTCCGCCGCCCGCCGTAATTTTCGATTTATCAGCTTTCGCATTTAACCAACGAGTGTTTCGATGAACGACTTCCGCTTGAAAATCTTTTGCCGAATCGCCCGTCAAAGTCCGCAAACCGTTGCGCGAATCGCGTATCCAACCCGATTTTCCGTTGTAACCGACCGAATATTCAAAACCGTTCAAATCAAACTTTCCGCCGTAATAATTCGGATTCGAAGCAAATGCCTGATACGCGCCCGAAGCATTGTCGGATTTGCGCGTAATCTTTCCCGTTGCTTCCCACGAACGAATCGTTTTTAAAACCTTTTCACCGCCCAAAGCCTTGTTCGCTTGACTCAAAATCTTCGACGGTGATTGCGCCGAAACGCTCAAAGCCAGCACCAATAAATAGAAAACCAAAAACTTAAATTTCATATATTTTGTATCGGAAAATTTGTAATAAACTTATAACAATTTTCCCTTTTTGTATTAAAAAGTCAAGAGTTATAATAAAAATTATAATCTTTTCATTTTTTAGATGCTTTTTAATACGACGTTGTCAGTTCAATTTCTAATTTGCAAATTCGTCATCGGGATTTATCTCGGTTTCGGATATTTTTTCATAACCCATTTCATCGCAAATTTTGATGTCGGGAACAATCGCGCCTAAAGTCTCCAATATACTTTTTGAATCTTCAAGTCCGCGCATATAAGCAAACGGAACGCCGTCGCAAAGGCTTAAATCAAACGCTTTTTGCGCCGCCTCGATTGCCTTTTCACGTTGGTTTTCGGCAATTTCAATCTGTGCCAAAATGTTGTAAGAATCGGCATTATAAAGCAAAAATTCGCCGCGTTCCGCTAATTCCCAAGATTGATTTAGATAATCTCGCGCTTCATCAAAATTTTCACGCTGCATTTCGAGCAAAGCCAACGCCCGTAGCGCAGGCAACTCTTCTTCCGTAAATTCAATCTCACGGGCGCGTTTGAGTGCGTAAAGCAAAAGATTTTCGCCTTCATCTTTAAAAATTCCCTCTATTACTTGCATTCGCGTCGCCGCCGTTAAAATCTTAACTGCGCCGTGTAAATCAGCGTGATTTGAGTCTTTTTCCAAACTTTCACCTATTTCCAAAGCCCGATTCGCGCACCGAAACGCTTCGTCAAAATCTTCGAGCCAAAGCGCACGTTGCGCTAGAAAAGCATTGACCACACCTTCGGCTTGTGTTGCAAATTTTGCGCGAAAAATCCGCAAACTTCTCTGCAAAGCAATCTCAGACAAATTACTTTCGCCGCGATGCGCCAAGCCCATTCCGAGCCAGTAAAGATTAACCGCTTCGCGTAAAAAATCTTTTTGCGAACGAATAATTTGCAAACCTTTCCGCGCAACTTTTTCAGATTCAAAAAACTTTCCAATTTGCCGCAAAGCCTTTGCGTGATGTCCGAGCGATTGGCTTAAACTATTAAAATCATTAGATGTTTCCGCAATTTCATCGTGTTGTTCATAAAACGGAATTGCTCGATTCGGATAGCCGCCCGTAAGATTTAAAGTCAAAGCAAGTGCATACAAAACAAAAGTTTTATCCGAATTTACCGACAATTTTTCAACTTCGATTTTCTCCAAAAGTCGTGCGCGAACAAGCGATGTTTCCAACCCGAAAAGCATCGGTTTTTCCAAATGAGCGCGGAAATATTTCACCGCTTCATCAAAAAGTTCGGCATCAATCAATGATTGGAAATTTTCGATTGCGGTTTTTATCATCGAAATTTTGTATTTTTCGCGGACTGTCATAAAATAAATTTGTTATTAAACTATAACATTTAAAATGTATGATTGTTGTCGTATCACAGGCTTGGACGTTGGACGATGGATTTCACGCTGACGAATATATTCGGCTTTACACGGAATTTTTGGATTTTCACCTGCAACATAAAGGTTTTCGCGGACGAAAACTCATTCGCGGCGTGGAAGACAAAACGCATTTTACAAATTTACGCTTTTTCGATTCGGTGCAAGACTACGAAGAACTAATCAAATTTGAAGGCTACGGCGAACACATTATGAAACTCGGCGAACATCTGAAGCCTTACACAATCAATCCAAAGGAATATATGGAAGTAATTTTGGAAGATGATTTTTCTTAACGCAAAGACGCAAAGACGCGAAGACGCAAAGGAATTTTAAAAATCTTTCTTTAAATCTTTGCGCCTTTGCGTCTTTGCGTCTTTGCGTTAAAAATGGATTTTATATTGATACATGGCGCATTTCGCGGCGGTTGGGCGTGGCATAAAGTAAAGACGATTTTAGAATCAAAAGGTGTTCAAGTTTTCGCGCCTTCGCTCACGGGCGCGGGCGAAAAATCGCATCTGAACAGCACGGAAATTACTCTGCAAACTTGGACGAACGACATTGTAAATCTTATCGAATCGAAAGATTTACGCGACGTGATTTTGGTCGGACACAGCCAAGGCGGAATCGTCATTCAAGCCGTTGCCGAAGCAATTTCAGAGCGCATTTCACAGATGATTTTCATTGATGCGCCCGTTTTGCGCGATGGCGAATGCGCTCTCGATGTTTTAACCAAAGACGTGCGCGAAAAATTCGGCGAACCTGCAAGAAACGCTTTAATTCCACCGATTCCGATGCAGAAAAGCGAAGATTTTTCAGCCGCAGAAATTGCTTTGATAAACGCGCAATTAACAGCCGTTCCGACAAATCCTTCGTTTGATAAAATCCGTATCGAAAAATCTCGAAACATTCCGCACAGATACATTTTTTGCACAAAAACGCCGCCGTTTTTTCCGTCGAGCTTTACGCAAAAAAAGTTCGATATTGAAAAAATCGAATACGAATTGATTGACGCGCCACACGATTGCATTTTGTCGCATTCTGAACTCATTGCTGAATTATTATCCGAATAATTTGCTTTCAAAAATTTTCCGTGTAAAATTGGTTATAAACTTAGGACAAATTTTCAAAAATTTATGAGCGAAACCGCAACAAAAACCGATAATCTGAAATCCGTAAAAGAACTGATTGCCGAATCTCCGAATTTTGACAATACCGAAACTTTTGAAAAACTTCGGACGATACAAACTAAACTTTGGGCAAAAATTACAAACCGTTTTCCCGATTTGAAAATGAGCGACGCGACGCGCCAATTTCAGCCGTATCAATCGCTTGACAGAAGCGCGAAAGGCGAACTTGCGGGTTACACGAGCGACGAAATCGAATGGGCGGTATGCAGTTGGGTGGGCAATCCGAAAATGTCTTTTTGCAATATGCACATTACCGTTTGGATGAAGGAACACACCTATCTGCCGCATCTCGCATTTGCCTGCGGCACGTTTCCGGTTTTTTTCTTTTTGCTAGATTACATTCCGCGAGTCGAACCAACCGTGCATCCCGAATATTTGCAAAAATATCTCGAACCGGCGAACCAAACATTTTTGCAAATACAAGAAGACAAACGATTTATGCCGTTTATTTCACAAAGCGCGTTTGTCCGATTTGCGGTTTCGGCTGTCGGTTTAAATTTTATTTCGCCGCCCGAAACGCCAGGAACTGTCGAAAAATTTGAAGAACTTGCCAACGCGCATTTCGACCGATGGATTGAATGGTCGAAGGAAAAAGACGAAGTTCCACATAAAAAACGTAATGAAATTGCCATCCGCGATTTGGCGATTCGGCGGAATACGGCGGAACTCGATCCGGCGAATATTGTGGTCGAAAAAATCTATGGCAAAGAATTGGTGGACGGTTTGGTAAAAGGACTTTGGGGCGGCGTTTAGAGTTCAAACTAAAGTTTACACTCTAAACTTATTTCCCAAATTTTATTTGCCGATTGAGCGAAAATGTATCCCACGAGAAATGCGCTTTTATCAATACAAAAGCACGAATTTTCATCGTAATTTTTGCTGAAATAACGATAAAGATCGGCTTCGGCGGCAACGGAAAATTTTTGATGAAGTCCAATCGTTTGCCGTCCGATTTTTTCGGCTTTTCGTTCATCGAAAGTTGGTTTCAGAAGATTCTCGATGTCTTTCGGATTTTGAATGTCAGGCACGAGAACGGTTGAAAAACCGCTTGCAACGCGCAAAATCGTTGCACCTTGAAAACAGCGCATTAACGGAAAGAAAATACTGTTTTCTGGCAAATCGAACGTTTCGTCTTGCACGTTTTCGCCGTTTATTTCGCGCCGGACGTTAAAAGATTTTTCCGAAAAATCGTAATTCGCACGAATTTCGATCTCATCTGTTTTGAACTCGATTTTGCAGTTCTGAAAACGTCCGTTTTTTTCGATTGTTTCGACTGTAAATTCCGTTCCGAAAGATTTTGCATCGCGTGTTGAGCGAGTAAGTTTCGAGCCATCGGACAAATTTTCAATGCTGAAAGTTTCGATAATGCCGGTTGGTTCGCCGTTGAGAAAATATTTATAAGTTCCCGAATTCATAACCAAAAGTCTATGTCCGAAAACGCTAAAAAATCAATTCTGCAACCGAATATTTCTTCGTTTAATCTGGCAACGCTTTTGTTTGCCGCGTTTGCGTCTGCGCTGATGCTTTTTGTCAGTTTCGGGCAGGAATTCGTTTTGACGGTTTTTTTGAAAATCCCGCTCGAAGAACAAGGCGTAGTCGGCGGAGGTTTGCAATCTGTCCGCGAAATTGTCGTGCTTTTTTCGATTGTTTTGGGCGGCGTTTTGGCTGATAAATTCGGGCGCAGAATCATTTTTGCGACGGGATTTTTGCTCGTTGCCGTCGGATTTTTTCTCTTTCCGTTTGCCATAAATTCGACTCAATTATCAATTTATTACGGAATTTCCGGCATCGGCGCGGCGTTTATTACGGGAATGTTGACGACGGTTTTAGCAGATTACATTTTGCCCGAATCGCGCGGAAAATTTACCGGACTTCAAGCCGTTTTTAACACCATCGGGGCATTGTTTATTTTGTTCGGCGTGAAGCGTCTGCCGAAATTTTTCGCCGATTCGGGAATGGAAATTTCCGAAGCCGGAAAAATTACTTACTACATTGTTGCCGGAATTTGCGGCATTGTAGCGGGCGTTTTATGGCTCGGGGCTTACAA
>CALMEH010000334.1 GCA_937863115.1 uncultured Acidobacteriota bacterium | reverse complement strand
GGCTTTGAAAGTGTCCGCGCCGTCATTCGGCGGCATTCGGCTGGTGTTCGGATACGGCGAACCAATCATAATATCGCCGCCCGCCGCGATTGTCAGCGGTTCGGTATTCGTTGATTTGGAATTGTTTGACGATGCAGAATTTTGATTGGGTGTAATTGCGGTTTCGTTGCCCACCGGTTTTGACGGACAGCCGGATAAGACAACAAGACACAAAGCCAAAGTTAGAAACAAAAGGGGATTTTTTATCACGATTTTTTATTTTTCCAAGTTTAATCAATTTTAATTAAGAATGACGAAAGTATAATCGAAATACGTTTGCCATTCAACTAAAATTGGAGCGCGGACGGTTCGTCCGCGTGTCATTAATTTTCTGCAAACGCGGACGAGCCGGCTGCGCTCCGTTATTTTGAACTTTGCATTTGGGGCGTGAAAGTTCCATCGTCGTTGATTTTCGGAGCACTTAAAGGGAAATCTGCGGTTGAAAGTTCGCGCACTTTTCGAACTGCATCGCCGGAATTATCCAAAACCGGTCCGCCTTTGCCGGGTTGTTTTCCGCCGTGGATTTTGCCGCTGACGAATTTGCCGTTCAAAGCCAATTTAATTTCAAAAATTGTGGTCAGCGCGGTTTCGTTTTCGAGGCGAAACATTCCGTAAGTCGCAAAATTTCCCATCGAATAAACGACTAAACGGTCTTTATAAATCTCCATTCCACGAAGAACGTGCGGACCGTGTCCGAGAACTAAATCTGCGCCTGCATCAATCACGGTTTTTGAAAATAACGGCAAATTTCCGCGCGATTGTCCGGCGAAAACTTCATTGCGTTGCGGAACATTCTGTGCTGTCGGACCTTCTGCGCCGCCGTGAAATGAAACGATGACAATATCGGCTTTTTTGCCCGCTTCAGTAACTAATTTTTTGGCAAATTCCAAATCCGTAATATTCGGCGTGATGGCGTTGGTCGCAAAACCGATGAACGCAATTTTTTTGCCTTTTGATTCGATGATTACGGTTGCAAGCCCGAATTTATCGCTTCCGGCGTGTTTGATGCCGAGCTCATCGAGCGTGTTTCGTGTGCTTTCAAGTCCGAAATCACCAAAATCGGCGGCGTGATTATTTGCCAAACTCAGAACATCGAAGCCTGCGTCTTTCAAATATTTTCCGTAGCGCGTCGGCACACGAAAAGCAAAACAGCGCGTTGACTTCGGCGAACATTTGCTTGTTTTGCCGCCTTCGAGCATTGGACCTTCGAGATTTCCGAAAGCAATATCGGCAGCCGACAGAATTGGAGTAACTCCTTTTAACATATCAACGCCATCGTTCGGCGGCAAAAACGTATCGTTTATCGAAGTCGAGCCGAGCATAATGTCGCCAACAGCGGCAATCGTCAAAGTGTCGGAATTTTTCACGGTCGGATTTGTTTTCAATGTTTGACTGTGAACCGTTTTATTTTGAAAAGCGGAGAGTGCAAAAATGCCCAAAACAAAGGCAAAAGCGATGGTTGAAAGTTTTCTTGACATAAATATATAGACAGATTTTTTTATAAAATGGAGCGCGGACGGCTCGTCCGCGCGTGAACAAAACACAAGAGTCGTGGACGAGTCGTCCGCGCTCCGATTATTTTTCTTCCGAAGGGAAATCAGCCGAAATATCAGACGGCTCAATCATTTCATTTGGTTGCTCATCAATTAAAGCGGCGGTTTCAGTTTGCGCCGGTTCTTTTCCTTTTCACCCTCTGTTTTTTTCCTCCTTTTTGGCAATCGGCGTGTCTCTCTATGCCCGCGGCATTTCTTTCCCAAGAGCCGACCCTGTTCGGCCGTTCCCCCACGCCGGA
>CALMEH010000333.1 GCA_937863115.1 uncultured Acidobacteriota bacterium | reverse complement strand
ACGCAAATCAACACCACAGTCCAACGAAACCGCATCGAAATTTTCAGAAGCCAAGTGTAGGTGCGGTCAATTTTGCTGTAAAACCAAGAATCTTTACTGTCGTGGTCTTTGGTTTTCGGTCTTCGGTCTTCGGCGTTTTCCAACATTCCGTCCCCCGAAATTTCCGAAACGGTTTCATTCTCTCCGTCTCTCCGCCTCTCCGTCTCTCCGTCTTTCTTCTTCTTTATCCAGCGAGCCGCGAGCATCGGCGTTAAAGTGAATGAAACAATCAACGAAACCGCAATCGCCGCCGCGCTCGTCAAGCCGAACGACGACATAAAACGTCCGACGATTCCGGTCATAAATCCGACGGGAATAAACACGGCGAGCAAACTCAGAGTCGTTGCCAAAACTGCCAAACCAATCTCGCGTGTGCCTTCAATCGCCGCTTCAAACGGATCCATTCCCTTTTCTTCAACGAAGCGGTAAATGTTTTCAAGCACGACAATCGCGTCATCAATCACGATGCCGACCATCAGTGTCAGCGCAAGCATCGTCATTTGATTTAACGAATAGCCGAGCCAAGCGATGATAGCAAAAGACGCGATAATCGAAATCGGAATCGCCAGCGCGGAAATAATCGTCGAGCGAATATTCCACAAAAACAGAAAAACGATAATCGCCGCAAATAGTCCGCCTAAAATCAGATGTTCTTCGATGGCGTGAAGCGAATTTTCGATAAATTCCGATTGGTCGCGGGTTATGATAACCTTCATTTCCGGCGGAAGCGTCGGAATAATCTGATTCATCCGCAATTTTACGCCGTTGATAAGCGCAATCGTATTCGAGCCGGATTGTTTGCGAATCGCCAAATAGAGCGATTGTGTGCCATTGAGCGAAGCCGCCGAACTTGCGTCCGCACTGCCGTCTTTAACTTCGCCGATGTCTTTGATTTTTATCGGAAAACCATTGCGCGAAGTAATCACGATGTCGCTGAATTGGTTGACTTCCGTTAATTTACTAATCGTCCGAAGCCCCGATGTTTTCGCGCCTTCAATCAAACTTCCGCCCGGAAGTTCGAGGTTTTGACTGCGAATCGCGTTGGAAACTTCCGTTATCGAAAGGTTGTAGGCGCGAAGCCGTGTCGGGTCAATAAAAATCTTAATTTGGCGTTGCCGTCCGCCGAAAATAACGACTTCGCCAATGCCGTCAACCGATTGAACCCGCTCCTGTAAATTCGTTTCGACAAAATCGTTGAGTTCGACCAAACTCATATTTTTCGGCGCACTAATCGCATAAATCAAAACCGGCATTGAATCGGGATCGGATTTGCGAACGGTCGGCGGATCAGCCGTTTCGGGCAGACGATTGGCGACCGTCGAAATTTTTTGCTGAATTTCCTGAAACGCCTGATCTGGGTCTTTTTCGAGATTAAACGTCAATGTTACGTTTGAACTTCCACGTGAAGAACTCGAAGTCATTTGATCAATGCCGGGAACAGTATTAACCGCGCCTTCGATGATGTCGGTAACTTCGCGCTCGATTTCCGCCGGAGCCGCGCCCGAATTCGATGTCGAAATCGAAATCGTCGGCAAATCAATTTTCGGAAATCGGTCAACGCCTAGCGTAAAGAACGAAAAACCACCCACAACCGTTAAAAATAAAACGATAACGGTCGCAAAAACCGGACGGTGAACACATATTTCAGCTAACCATTGCATAGTTTTTTGAGGGATGAGGGATGAGGGATGAGGGATGAATTTTTCTTCTCTTATTCATCCCTCATCCCTCATCCCTCATCCCTTAGAAGGAAACTTTCGCTCCTTCGAAAAGTTGTTCCAAACTACTCGTCGCAACCGTTTCGTCCGCATTAACTCCCGAAAGTATTTGGTAAAATCCGTTTTCTTCCCTGCCGAGTTGGACGGTGCGAAGTTTGGCGACGTTTTCTTGTATCACAAAGACGCGGTAATTTTGCGTGCTTTGGTCATTTAAAACTGCTGATTTCGGAACGAAAATGCCCGCACTTCCGCCTTCGCGGGTGATTTGCGCGGTGGCAAACATTCCAGTCCGCAAAACGTTATCGCCGTTTTCGATTGATGCTTCGACAATCGCCGAGCGCGTCGTCGGGTCGAGCGCAGGATTGATTGCCATAACCGTTCCGGCGAATTTTCTATCTTTATAAGCATCAATTTCAATCGAAACGCCGCGCCCGATTGAAACAAACGGCACGTCGGCTTCGGCAACTTGAATCTGAATTTTTATCGGATTTGTCCGCAAAATAATCGCTACCGGCGTTGAAGACGTAACAAATTCACCGACAGCAGTTTGGCGTTCGCTGATAAAACCTGAAAACGGAGCGCGAACAACCGTGTCAGCAAGAGCTTGTTCAGCAATCGTAACCTGCGTTCGGGCAGATTCTACTGATGCTTCCGCAGATTTGATGATTTGATTATTTTGCTTGGCGTTATTTATTGCGGCTTCAAGTTGTTGACGTGCGGCATTGACGCGGCTTCGCGCCGTGTCGCGGTCAGCACGGGCAGTATCGCGGACGGCGCGGAATTGCTC
>CALMEH010000332.1 GCA_937863115.1 uncultured Acidobacteriota bacterium | reverse complement strand
TATCGGGCGGAAATCAGCCACACAACAATATGCTGCCGTTTCAGGCAATCACTTTTATTATTGCGCTCGAAGGGATCTTTCCGTCGCGCAACTAATTTGTTTTAAGTTTAAGAGGAGGCAAAAAAACAAGATGGCAACCGGATTTATAGGTGAGATTAGAATATACGCATTCAATTTTCCGCCGCGATTTTGGGCGCAATGCGATGGGCAATCTTTGGCGATCGCCCAAAATCAGGCACTTTTTTCAATTCTCGGCACGAACTACGGCGGCAACGGAGTAACTACTTTCAATTTGCCCGATATGCGTGGACGCACGCCGTTTCATATCGGCACGAATTTTAGTCTCGGTCAACCGGGCGGACAGGAAAATGTTACGTTGTTAACCACTCAAATGCCTGCACATAATCATCTGATGAATGGCAATTCTAATGCGCCAACAGTCGGAACACCGACGGGAAACTTTGTCGCGCAAAACGCCGGAGCGTATTCATCAACTGCAAATTCAACAATGAATGCCGCAGATATTGGAATTGCGGGCGGCAGTCAGCCGCATCCGAATATGTCGCCATACACGGTTTTAAATATTTGCATTTGTTTATCCGGTATTTTTCCTTCGAGAAATTAATTTTTTTTTGACACGAATATAGGAGGTGTTTTATGGCTTCGCCATTTATCGCAGAAATTAGAATGTTTGCCGGAACTTTTGCGCCGCGCTTTTATGCGTTTTGTGATGGGCAAATTATAGCAATTTCCCAAAATACAGCATTGTTTTCATTAATCGGCACTTTTTACGGCGGCAATGGACAAACGACTTTCGGGTTGCCGAATTTGCAAGGACGCGCACCGATACACACCGGACAAGGACCGGGTTTGACGGATCGCGTTATAGGCGAAACCGGAGGCTCGGAAAATGTTACTTTGCTTTCAACACAGATTCCCCAGCATAATCATTCGGCAAATGCGCTCAATGCTGCCGGTAATCAGACGAGTCCGGCAAATAATACTTGGGCAACAGTTCTCAGCGGACGAAATGCACAATTATTATATGGCACGAGTGCCAATACCCAAATGAATCCGAACGCGGTCGGAATTTCCGGCGGAAGCCAGCCGCATAATAATTTGCCGCCGTATTTGGTTGTAAGTTTTATCATTGCTTTGCAGGGTATTTTTCCCTCTCGAAATTAGAAATTTATAAATTGATGGCGTAATAATTTTTTTTTGTAAATTGCGATGACGTAAAGCAAGTTCCAAGTTGAAATTTATCATTCGGAATTGCTTTGCGTTTTTTTTACTGAACCCTAGCACTAAAAATGTGCTGTTTTGGAGAAACCGATATGAAAACCCAATTATCCCCTTTTAACCTTCGTCATATTTTTGCGTTGACCGCAATTATTGTTTTGTCCGTTGTTGTTTTGAAATATTCCGACACTGCATCATCACACGTTGTGAAATTATCGCCGGCAGTAAAAGCCGCCGCTGCCAGTAATCAAAAAATCAAATTACAAGACAGTTATCAATTACCGACTGAATATGAAACAGACCGTCTGAGCGACGCGGGAACTCCGCTCGGTTTGGCTTCGGCGGATTTTGATGCTGACGGTTTTCCCGATTTGATTAGTGGATACACCTCTCAAACGGGCGGCTATCTGGTTTTTCAGCGCGGCAATTCCGAATCTTTTGCACCGACTTTGCCTGAAAATATCGAAAATACGAACAACAGCCGTTTCGGTGCGACTTTTCTGCCAACGACAAAAGTTATTGAAATTTCCGATGCTCCCGATTTTATCGTTACGGGCGATTTCAACCGCGATAACGATTTAGACATTCTGACGGCGAAGCGCGGCGGCACGGATTTATCCTTAACAATCGGCAACGGTGCGGGCGGTTTCGGCGAAACACGCAAAATACCGATGTCGGGAACAATTACAGCTCTCGCGGCGGGACAAATTGATTCGCCTGACAATTTGGCTGATGCAGTTATCGGTATTTCCGACGACAACGGCGCGGCTTTACTGGTTTATCAAGGCGCGAACGGTTTTGACGAAAAACCCGTCCGTTACAACTTAAATAATCCGGCGGATTTATTGGTTCTTGGTCAAATGGACGATAGTCCTTGGATGGATGTGGCGATTTTGGCGGGTGGCAATGTTTCGATTCTGCACGGACGCAATCAGCGTGAAACC
>CALMEH010000331.1 GCA_937863115.1 uncultured Acidobacteriota bacterium | reverse complement strand
GGCACGGAATTTTATGACAATCCGGCAGGTTTTATCTGCAATGCTTCGTGTTCGACAACCGGCACGGGAACTTGTCATATTGCCGCAGCCGTAACCGCTTCGCCACTACTCGTGCCTTTGACAATTAACAGCGTAACTTTTAATTCTCCGACGCAGGTTACGCTTAATCTAAACACAGTCGGCGCAACCGCCGGAACGCACACAATTCAGATTCGCAACCCTGATGGACAAGCGACGACTTTTAATTTACAGATTTTGCCGGTGCTTGCTTCATCTGCGCCGCTCGGCGGAAAAATCGTCAATTCGCAAAATCAGCCGATTCCGAATGTTACGGTTTCGTTAGCCGACACGCAATCGGGCTTAACGCAAACGGCGCAAACAAATTCAACCGGCGATTATGTTTTTGACAAAACCTTAGTCGGGCAGAGTTATGTTGCCACGCCTTCGCGTCAAGGCTTTACATTCGAGCCGCAAAGCCGCGTTATTTCGCATCAGGAAGAAAATCTGACGGTTGATTTCGTCGGCACTTCGAGTGTTGTTTCGCAGAATGTTTTCAATGATTTCGACGGCGACGGCAAAACTGATTTCGCAGTTTTCCGTCCAACTGAAAGAAATTGGTATATCTGGCAAAGCCAATCGAACACGATGCGCGTGGAGAATTGGGGCTTGGCTTCGGACACACTCGCGCCTGCCGATTTTGACGGCGACGGCAAGACCGATTTGGCGGTTTATCGCCCGTCGGAAGGAAATTGGTATATTCGCCGAAGCAGCGGCGGAAATCCGCAAACCTTAAAACTCGGCGGCAAAGGCGACATTCCCGTTGCCGGAGATTATGACGGCGACGCAAAAGCCGATATTGCCGTTTGGCGACCGAAAAACGGAACGTGGAGCATTATCCAAACTTCCGATAATCAAACACGCCAAATTTCGTGGGGAACTTCGGGCGACCGCCCGATACCGCGCGATTTTGACGGCGATGGCAAAGTTGATCCGACCGTCTAT
>CALMEH010000330.1 GCA_937863115.1 uncultured Acidobacteriota bacterium | reverse complement strand
AATATAACATCAATGAATTGGCGGATGCGGTTCAATTATTTAAGGAGGTAAGCGTATGAGCGAAATCGGTCAACAATTAGGTTTTTACGAAGAATTGTATGAACAAGCCGAACTGATTGACAAAGTTTTGCTTGAAATAAAAATAAATAATAAAACAGAAAACATAAGTCATATTTCCGAACTTGGACAAATGTTGATAGATTTGGGAAAAGACGATTGGCAAACTGCACCGGCAAGATTATTTATTATTCTATTTAAGGACTTCAGCCGAAAAAAGAGAAATGAATGGTCTAAAGTTGGCGAAAATTTAATCGCCCTAAAATTTGATACGGATACGGTGACAAAATTAGAGAAACTAGCGGATGTTTTGGAGCAAGAACAAAATAATGTAATGGCTAGGGTAAAAGGATTATAAAATTTGGACGATTACTTCAAAAATACAATTCCTCAATACGAATACCGTATTCAGAAAGCCCTTGACAGTATTCCGAATGACTTGTCGGATGAGCAGATGGTGCTTGCCGTAAAATGTAGCGAAAGACTCAATGAAGCACAGGAAAAACTCGGCAAACTCCAAGACGGCGCGGATCGTTTGCGGGAGTTTCAAAGAATAATCCGGGATATTGAATACGTCGAAACTGTCGGCATTGCCGCACTCGAACGCTCGAATGAAGTTGATGAGAAATTGAATTTTTTAGTCAAGAAAATTAGAAAGGAAATAAAATATCCGTTAAAACTTCCGCCGGCAGTAACAGCAATTTCGAGAGATTATTTTTATGTTCATACGAGATTCAATTTCAATTTGATTTGTGTTCCGCCTGGCGAAAGACATTCTTTACTTCATTTACCGGATTTATATCACGAATTGGCGCATCCGCTTTTGACGGAAAAAAATCTTAGCGAAATTAAACCGTTCAAGGAAGGTTTAAGCAAAATTCGTGATTTGGTTTTAAGCCATTTTACTGAAGAAATAGTCAATCGAGGTAGGCAGCGCGGTCCCGAAATTTATAAAACACAGCCTGAAATTTGGCTGCAAAATTGGTATCAATCTTGGGCGACGGAGTTTCTTTGTGATTTGTTTGCGGTTTACACGCTCGGACCGGCATTTGTTTGGTCGCATTATCACCTTTGCGCCAAAAAAACGGATAATCCTTTTGAAGTAGGTAGTAACGGAACCTCAACTCATCCAGCGGATAACGCGAGAATGGATTTGATGCTTTTCGCGCTTGATAGAATCGGCTTTTCGGTAGTTGCCGATAGAATTGAGGAAAAATGGAAGGAATTTATTAAATCTTCCTCGACAGCTAAAGAGATTGAATATGAACATTGTTACCCGCGCAGTTTTCTTGGAAAAGTCGAAGATATTGCTTATGAAGCAGTTTCAAAAATGAATGTCCACATCGTAACCCCCGAAACTGACGATTTTGTTCACACGGTTTTAAACGGAGCTTGGGAAAAATTTTGGGAAAATCAAGATTCTTATGTTGAATGGGAAAGAAAAGAAGTCGAACGACTGTATGAAAACTGCAAAAACTCCTCAAACACGAAGGCGGCTAAAATTAACAGTAATGATATGAAAAACGAAATCATCAAGCCCAAAGCAGTTTCTTTATCTGAAACTAAAGAGATTTTTCAAAAGGCACTACTTGAACTGCTTCACAATTTGAAATCCGCCAACGAATTTCTCAAGGAATATCCGTTCTTAAATAGCGATGATATTTACAAACTTCAACTTGTATTTCAAAATCCGCCGCGCGGCGGAATCTATGACCACGTTGTTTTTGAACGAAAGTTTTATTTGTCGGAAGAATTACTTCAATGCTTTGACGCTTACTGGATCAATAAAAAAGTCAATGATGAGCAGAAAAAAAGAATGTGCAAACTTTTCTTTTTGCACGAATTTTTGCACACGCCGCAGCACGTTGACTCGAACACTTATCATTACTCAAAAAATTCAAAGGATTCATTCAGGCGAATAGACTACGATGCGGACGCTTTTGCTATTAAAGGCTGTTTCAAAATTGAGTCTTCATATTTATCTTGGAATGAATATTTAGCAGAAATTTTAATCGCACATATAAAAGGCGGAGAAGTTTTCGCACTCGCTGATGACGGCAGAAATTCCGAATCTATTGAGGGCGAACGGCTACATCGCCAAGCCATTTGGTATTTACAATATGCTAGAGCCAGAGCCTTTAATGCAGAAGGACGATTCGACGAATTTTATCTTGATCGTCATATTGAAATTGAAATCTTTCATATTTTCCCAAACGGCGAACGTGAAAATTTGTGTTTGAAAGATTCAGTATCAATAGACGATTTTCAAAATGTTATTGACCTCAATATTTCTTGGGCAGGAATCCGCATCCGTCATTCAATTACAGCCAAGCATTTTCTCGAAAACTTCGTAAAAGGAATTTTCTTCTGTGATTTCGAGTCAATTTCGGAGGCGTTACGACCATTATTTGATGACAAACCTGAACTTGTTGGTCGAAGTAATATTGGGACCGGCAATAATTCTTTCAGCAATAAAACCGAAGAATTTGACCGAATCGGCTTTACTCAAAAACTTTACTCGCTACATAGCGACGATTTAGGACAAATTATAATTTCAATTCCGCAAGCAAGTCAGAAAGTTTCAAGTAGCGAAACGAATGCCAGAAAAATCGAACAACTAATTTCTTGGGCAGAGAGCGGTTCAGGACCCAGCATTGAAAAAATTTATGAGGTCGCCAAAAAACTCTTTCCCAATCATTTCACATAAAAACTTTGCCAAAAATAGCTTATGATAATCTAATTTATAGAAAGCTATTTACAAAGGGAAGTCGCCTGTGATAGATTTTGAGAATCATAATATAGATCTCTTGAATTTCCGTCGAATCTTTCAAATTTAAAAACTTTTATGCAAAATTCTATCGCGCTCGACAAACTAAAGTTCAATTCTGCCGAAAAGAAAATTATCGAAATGGTTCTTGATGCATTGCCGTCGGAAAATTCGCGTCGTGCTTATCGACGGCATCTCGAAGAATTTTTCGCTTGGCACGCTTCGGAAGACCGACCGGAATTGAACAAGGCTCTTATTAATAAATATGTCAAATCTGTGCGCGCGCAAAAACTTTCGTCAGCCACCGTCAATCAACAACTTTCCGCCAT
>CALMEH010000329.1 GCA_937863115.1 uncultured Acidobacteriota bacterium | reverse complement strand
TTATCGAAATCGAATGGTGTGAAGCAACCGACGAGCTGAAAAATCTTAAATATACCGGAGGCGGCGGAACGGATTTTCGTCCCCTTATTAAAACCGCTGCTGACTTTTCTCCCGACGTGCTTATTCATTTCACGGATTTGTTCGGGGAAACGGGCGATGAGCCGGATTTTCCGGTGATTTGGGCGACACACGGCGTTTCGGGGAAAGCAAATTGGGGCGAGCAAATTAAACTCAAATAATTTTTTTCCAAATGAAACTTTCCGAACTTCGCCGAAAATATTTACTCGCGCCGAAACGCCCGAAAGGACTGCGTTTCTTTGAAGAGTTAAGCAAAGAAGCGAAGGAAGTTGCCATTGAGAATGAAAAAAACAGCGGAAGACGTTTTGACGACGATGATGCGTCATTTTTAACCGAAGATTTTCAGAATCAATTAGCGGAAAAAGGCTTTGAAGCCGTCAAAGTTTTTTGGAGTTTGGCTTATTGTCAGGGTGACGGTGTGGCATTTTACGGGCGCGTCTATGCAAATGACCTCAAAGAAAAGGATTCACACGCTAAAAAATTGATTGGACGATTGGAAACGGCAGGCGATGAAATTTCGGTAGAAATTACCGGAGCAAACGGCTGGTATCATCACCGCAATTCGATGACCGTTGAAGTTGATTTTGAAAATGAAACGGATGACGAAGATTTGCCCGCCCGTCTGAAAATTGCGCTTCCCGTTTGGCGCGAAGATTTTGAGAGTTATTTGGCTGAAAGAGTCAAAGAAATCAGCGATGAACTCGAAAAATGCGGTTACGCTGAAATTGATTATCGCTATGAAGATGAAACTATTGGGCAGGATTTAACTGAACGAGAAGACCTTTACGAAAAAGACGGAACACGGGCGATGTCGGAATCCGAGTTTGAAAATTGGAAAAAATCGGAAGTTTTATTCGGCAAAGCCGTTGTTTGAGTCTGATAATGAATAAGACTTTAAATATAATTAAATGTTTGACTTAGATGTAATTGCCAGTAAGCAGACAAATCAATTTCCCGAAGCTCAGCCCGGTCCAAAAAAATCTGATGTAACAACTCTCAAAGGCAGTTTTTCAAGTTGTGATAACACTTATAAATTCGAGATAAATAGCGATGGTTCAGGAATAATTTTCTGTCCCGAATCATTCTCCGATGAAGAATTCACGCACGAAATCGAAGTCGAAAAACTTGCTGATGAAATTAGGGAAGCAGTCAATTCCGAACTTAAAAATCAAGCGGAAACGATTGTTACCAGGGCTTCGGAATTTAAAAATATCGCTGATGAAATCATCGCCGAAAAACTCGAAGAAATTTTTTGGGAAGAAATTAACCAAACTCTTGAAGACCCGTTCTTTCGTTCGTTGGATGATGAAAGCGAGTGGGGCGAAGCGGTTCGTTGTGAATTCGGTGATGAAGGCGAGTTTGAAGAATTTTTAGAGTTATGCGTTTTAACGGAAAAACACATCTCCAATTCTGACGATTATTTGATTATTTATACTGAAACCGAATGCGATGCCGCCGGCATTGGCGAAAACGGTTTTTATTCGGAGCGGCTCGCCGAATTGGTGGAAATCGCCTGTCAATACTTCAAACCCGTCGGGCATCGTTACGATTACAATGACGGATATTACGACCGTTATTCCGGTTACTCAATGTCGTCTGAATCAATCAATATTTCATTGAAAGAATTTGCCAAGACACCGGCACGCGAAAAAATGCTCGGAATGATCGAACTTCGCAAAAAACTTATCGCAATGAAAGTTGAAAACGAGAAAATTGAACGACTGACTTCTTTTTAATAAGTAAGTGGTCAAAATCAATTTATAAAAGTTTGTAGTCCCGCCATTAGGCGGAATTGCTTTATATTCAAGATTTTGCCGCCTAAAGGCGGAACTACGAACATATAAATAATTTTGTCCACTTACTTAATTCAAAGTTAAATGAATGAAAACCTTACCTGCAAACCGAGTCCGGCGAAAACTCTTGCTGTTTCAGCCGCTCCATTAAGAGAACTTTTGAATTTTCTGATTTATAATCAGAGCAGGGAACTGCTAACCGAACGGGCGCGAAAACAGCCTCTTTTATCTGTGCGGAATTTACCTTCAAATACCAAAGAGTTAAATGCGAATCAGTAGTTGAAAACGAGCAGAAAGAATGCGACTGCCAGTTTTCCCCAACAGTGTAGCATTAAGCCTTCGGCAGAACGAACTTTGGAAGCCTTTTGGA
>CALMEH010000328.1 GCA_937863115.1 uncultured Acidobacteriota bacterium | reverse complement strand
CTAAATCAAGTTGCGAAAAAGAAAAATCGAGTCCCGGATTGATGTTAAGCACCGATTGCCGCTTTTTCAGAACAAATCCGGTTGCGCCTTCGCCCGCTTTGACGCGCTTGCCGTGAAGCGCAACTGAATTTCTACCTTCGACAAAAACGGCGTGGGCTTCTTCAGTGCCGTCTTCGAGCAGATAAATAACACAAGTATCAAATGGCACGAACTCACTGATTTTATCGGAAAGCAGCGAAAGCGTTTGCTGTAAATTCAGCGCGGAACTGAAAACCTTTGCTAATTCGTAAAGCGAAAAAACTTCGCGGTTGGCGCGTTTGATTTGCTCGACATAGCTTTGAGTTCCGGCACTTTCGCTAACGTGAGAAATTTCTTTGGGGTTTTCTTTATCATATCTGTAAGCCAGACCTTGCGCTTCGATTTCGGCTTCAAAATGCCGCAAATTTCGCAGAAAAAGATCAATAATTCGTGGGTCAAACTGCGAACCTGCGCCGTTCAAAAGAAATTTTCGGGCATCATCACGCGAAACCGGCGGACGATAAGGACGTGCGCCGCGAAGCGTGTCGTAAGCATCGGCAACCGACAAAATTCTCGCGGTTAGTGGAATTTCTTCTTTCGCCAAACCTTCGGGGTAGCCGTTTCCGTCCCACGCTTCGTGATGATATTTGACGGTCGGAACAACTGGATAGGAAAATCCGATTTTTTCCAAAATTGCCGCGCCGACTGAAGCGTGAATTTTGGTTTTTTCGTGTTCGGCGGGCGTTAATCTGCCGGGTTTGTTCAAAATATGATCGGGAACGGCAAGTTTGCCGATGTCGTGAAGCAATGCCCCCGTGTTCAGAGCTTGGATTTCGTCTTCCGTCAGATTCAAAATCCGTCCTAATCCAACGGCGTAAATCTGTGTGCGCCGAACGTGTCCGATGCCAACTTGATCACGGGCATCAATTGCCGTGGCGAGAGCTTCGACCGTTGCTAAATGAATTCTGCTCGATTCGGAAATTTCCTTTGTTTTTTGTGCCAAACGCTTGAGGTGAATTTCATACGCGAAATGTGCCGCCACAATCATCGGTAAAACAAAAAGCCCGAAGGAAAGCCCGAAATTTAAGAAAAGTGCATGGGCAATAATTGCGCCCAAAGTGCTTAGAAAATAGTGCAACGCCGTCCAAGAAGCGTTTTCTTTCCAAAGTTGCACAAAGAAAAAACTTCCTTCAACTTTCAGAAAAAGCGAAATAATTAGATTGCTGATGACGAAATGAGTCAAAACCGCTGCTGCTAAAGCCGCGCCTAACCATTGAAGTCCAATTGCATTTTCGCCGACTGAAATGTGCGTAAAACCGGCAGTTTTTTCCAAAAGAAAATAAAAAACATTTCCCGAAACGAATGCCGAAAAAATATGTGTAAAACCACCGAATAATTTTCGTTTTTCGGGGTGAGTGGAAACATAAAAACACGCTGTTGAAGCCGCTGCCGCGCAAAAAACGCCGCCCGGCACACCGAGCCATAAAATTCCCCAAAAAATAACAAACTCTTTGGCTGAGATAATTGTTTGAGTATTTGGAATACGATATTGATATTTGTTCAGGAAAAAAGCAACCGCTAAACTTCCGGCTAAAGTAATTAGTTCGGCAACCGAGAACCCGAAACAGCAATAGACGGAAGTAGCGAAACAAATTACAGATGCCAAAAGCATCAGAACCCAAAAGATTCGCGCTGTGTTGCCGTAATCTGAAAAGAAAGATTTTCCCGTTTGTTTTTCTGCGTCCATTTTTATTTTTATTTTATAAAGAGAGATTCGTGAGCGGGATGAATGGAAAATTGTCTATCCTCATTAAAACTCAAATATTTGAGTCGAAAATTACTTGTCAAGTTTCGTGCCAGAAAGACTGTTTTCAAAAGCCTTGATTCTGTTGGAGTTAAATCACGAAAAAATGATTCAAGAAAAAAATCGGTCAAAATGACAGTTCAATTTGAATGAATAATGGTCATTTTGAAATATAGTAGTTTTAATGTTTTCGATTAAAAGAGATATTTTCGAAGAACATTCGAGCAATAAAATTCTTCTCAAATATGTCGTTTGGTAATATAATCGAATTTAGGTCGGAGTTTCAGTTTCGAGTAAGAGCGTAAAAGCTACGCTAATTGTTAATAATACACCAGATAACACTCAGCAGGCAAGAGTTTTTTTTTATGAGTTTTACAAACAATTCAAAGTTCTGCGAAATATTTTTTTCGGCAATCGTGGTTGCGTTGATTCTTTTTTCCTCAAGTGTTTCCGCGCAAAATTCTGATGATGTAATTCGCATCGAAACCGATTTAGTGTCGTTTGAAATCAATGTTACGGATTCAAACGGAAAACCAGTGCGCGGGCTGAAGGCGGAAGATTTTCTCGTTTTTGAAAACGGCACGGAGCGCAAAATAGATTTTTTCGAGCCGCTTAAAAAAGCTGACTCGAATCGTCCGCTTTCGATAGTTTTTGCGCTGGACATTTCGGGAAGTATGACGCGCGAAGAACTAATAAAATTACGCGACGCAATGCAAATCTTCGTAAAAAGATTGGCTGATTACAATTCTTATTTTGCCGTGATGACATTTGGAATGGAAGTAAAAACTGTGCAATCTTTTACAAATCGCCCCGAAAAATTGGAAAAAACTTTCGAGAAAATTTTGCGCGATGAAGAAGGACTTTCGACACACGCTTACGATGCGGTTGATGATGCTATTAGGCTTTTGCGGAAAAAATCTCCGCCGACAATCAATCAAAAAATCCCGAAACGCGCCGTAATTTTGATTACAGACGGTTTTCCCGTCGGCGACACGGTGAAACCGAAAACTGTCATCGAACGCGCAAACGACGCGGAAACGGTTGTTTATTCCGTGATTTTGCCCTCATATTCGCGGTTGCAAAGAGATAAAAAACCGCTTCTCACGCCGCTCGAAGCCAGTGGACTTTTGGACAAAACCGGCGGTCGTGCTTTTTACGCCAACGAAAAAGATTTCGAGTCTTTGTTTAAGAGTTTGGCGGAAGAAATTACCTCGTCTTACGTTCTCGGATTTTATCCTGACATTGAAAAACGCCGCGACGGGAAATTTAATCAAATCCGCATTGAATCACGCACCGGCTTGCAGGTGAAGCAAAACCGGGGCGGATATAAATTTTAGAAGAAGAGAATAAGGAGTAGAAGTGAAGAAGAACTAAAGATGTTTGAGATAAATCTCCTTTTCTCTCCTATTCCTTTCTCCTCTTCTTCCTTTAATACTCATATTCTTTTTCGTCATCAACGTCGTCGTAACCGGATTCTTCGTAAATATCAAGTTCGATTGGGTCAAGCCCGACGATTTCCAATTCGATACCGCATTCATCGCAGGAAACAGTATCGCCTTGCTCGGATTCGGCATCTACAAAAACTTCTTCAGAACATTCAGGACAATTTGTTGTTGGCATTTTTACTATATTCTCCAAATAATATTTTTTATAAATAATTGCTTTACGCTTTAAACAAAGCGTATGCTGTCAATCTAACTTTTTCGGGAGCGGTTTGGCAAGGTTTTAAAGTCAATTTTTTTTGCAGATTTTTTTGTCGTATAATCTTACAATTACTTTAATATTTTTTACCCGAAAAAGCGTCTGAAATCAAAATCCTAAAATGCAATTTCCGCTAAAGTTACCTGAAAATAGAGAATTCGATGTTGTCGGCTTTGGCACAAACGCCGTAGATTTTTTAATCGTCGTTCCGGAATACCCCGAATTTAATTCAAAAATCGCGCTGACCGATTATATCCAAGCTGCCGGTGGCGAAGTTGCGACAACAGTTGTCGGTTTGTCGCGTTTGGGTGCAAAAACCTGTTATATCGGGCGTTTCGGTTCGGACAGCGCGGGCGAATTCGGTTTGCAAACCTTGATTAATGAAGGCGTGAACATCGAATTTGCCGAAAAAATCGAAGGCGCACGAACGCAAATTGCTTTTATCGTAATTGACGAACGAAGCGGTGAACGAACCGTGATTTGGCATCGTGATAAACAACTTTCATATACCGAAACAGACGTGCCGATTGATTCTGCCGCACTCGGAAAAATTTTGCATTTTACGCCACACGACACACGCGCTTGTCTGGCAATGGCGCGTGAAGCAAAACGAAACAGCACGATAATTTCGATTGATATAGACAACATTTTCGATGGCGTTGAAGAACTTTTGCCACTCGTTGACGTTTTTATTTCGTCCGCCGAATTTCCCGAAAAACTTGTTGGAATCGCCGATAAAAAAGAATCTTTGCAAGCAATAAAACAGCGTTTCGGATGCACGATTGTCGGAATGACTTTGGGCGAAACGGGTTCGCTGATGCTTTGCGAAGAGCGATTTATCGAAACTTGCGGTTTTGAAGTTCCGAACGGTTGCAAAGACACAACCGGCGCGGGCGATGCCTTTCGGGTTGGATTTCTTCACGGTTTGTTGAAAAATGAATCGGTTGAAACATCGGCAAAAATGGCAAACGCCGTTGCCGCGCTCAAATGCCGCGAACTCGGCGCGAGAACGGCTTTGCCGAATGTTGCGGAATTGATGAAGTTTATATGAATTTAGCCACAGATTAACGCAGATGACGCTGATTTTATTTTGATTTTATCTGTGGCATCCGCGTTAATCTGCGACTAAAAAACTAATTTGAAATCTTCAGCGAAACTTTTTTCAAAGTGCTTTTGTAAAATTCGTAACTTGCAGAATAATTAAACTTATCCGTGCTGAAGTTGGTTGATTCGTAAGTCAAAACATCTCGTTTATCTTTTTCGGTGCGCGATTTCGGTTCGCCTTTTTTCTTCACTAAATCCTTCGGACCGATTTTGTTTGGAATGCCGAAAAGCAAAGATGTTGCTGATTGCCGCAAGCCTAAAAAGATGCCGTTTTCGGTTTCAAACGAATCGAATTTGTCAGCGATATAATGTCTTTCCTGATAGCTTCGCCCAACGGTGAAAAATTCGATTTCGGTAATAAAATACTCATCTTTTTCGCTTGCCGCGGTAAGTTTCAAAACTTCCCAACCATTTTTGCTGAAAAACATATAAACCGGACGATTTTGCGCGTCAAGCCGAAAAGAATAACCTTCCAAAAACATTTTTGCCGAATCCCGGTCGCCGAGTTTTACGCCCGCGACGCTCAAATCCGGGGTAGTTTGCGCCCACCCACTCAAACTGAAAATTGCCAACATCGCAAGGCAAAATGCCACGCGGAAAGACTTTTGTTGTTTCATATTTTAAAAATTCCTTCTGAAAAAAATCGGTAGATTTTACTTGAAATATTGATGTTAAAAAAACACCAAACTCGTTTGGTCTTTTTTAATTTTAGCAAATGTGAAACAAGCATTTCAACAAAAATTTTCAGCAAGAACAAGGAGTGTTAGCGGCTTGTTTTTCATAAGAACAGCGACCTGTTAAGTTCATTAAAACAGAATACTGAAATTACGCCAAAAAAAGGTTGCTACCGCTCGCTGTTGTGATGGAATTGACAAAATTAATATATTGGACTCATAATTTGTAAGTTAAGTAATTAGAAAGTTTAATTATCCAAAATTCTCGCAAGTTTCGGAGGTTTTCGTCAAATAAAATATGTCTTCGACAAGTCTTCCTATACGGCGTTCTTTCGGTGAAACAATGCGGCGCGGCGCGTGGTGGTTGCCGTCGTTGGTTACGTTTATTTGCTTTTCGGCGTTTATTATTTATTCGACTTGGGCGGCGTTTCAAGGCGACAATTATCATTTCGGAAACTATCTTTCACCGTTTTATTCGCCCGAAATTTTCGGCAATTCGCCGCACGCACTGTTCGGCAAACCGCCTTCATGGATTCCTTCGTGGTTGCCATTTTCGCCTGCACTGCTCATTCTGTGGGCGCCGGGGTTG